>CAYIQU010000480.1:0-1942 GCA_964365645.1 uncultured Hyphomicrobiales bacterium
CCTCGACCCAGTTCGCCGACGGCGGCGAATTCGGCATGGGCGCCGAGATCGGCATTTCCACCGACAAGCTGCACGCGCGCGGCCCGGTCGGCGTCGAGCAGTTGACCAGTTTCAAGTACGTCGTGCGGGGCGCGGGCCAATGCCGCCCCTGACGGCGAAAGCCCCGCCGCGCGGGCGTCGTCGTCGGATCGGCCTGCTCGGGGGGTCGTTCAACCCCGCCCACGAAGGGCACCTGTACATCAGCCGCGTCGCGCTGGCGCGATTGGGGCTGAGCGAGGTCTGGTGGCTGGTCTCGCCGCAGAATCCGCTCAAATCCCGGCGGGGCATGGCGCCGTTCGCCGTGCGCGTCGCCGCCGCCCGCAAGGCCGCCCGCCACCCCCGAATCAGGGTCAGCGGAATCGAAGCCGAATTCGGGACCACCTACACCGCCGATACCCTGCGCCACCTGCTGCGGTGCTTTCCCGAAACGCGATTCGTGTGGTTGATGGGCGCGGATAACCTGATTCAAATCAACCGTTGGCGCGATTGGACGGGGATCTTCGCGGCGATGCCGGTTGCGGTTTTCGCCCGGCCCAACTATTCTTTAAAGGCGTTGGCGTCCGCCGCCGCCCGGCAGTTCGCTTGGGCGCGAATCCCCGAGGCGGTCGCCGGCGCCTTGACGGAACGGCGTCCGCCGGCTTGGGCGTTCTTGCATATCCGGCCCAGCGCCGCGTCCGCCACGGCTATCCGCGCCAAGTTCGGGCGCGCCTGGCCGGACCGGCTTCGGACGACGCGAACCAAGCGAGCGAAAACGAAAACGAAATCGACGCCGAACCGCAAACGCAAGGAAAGGAGCCGGCCATCACGCGACGGACGATCCCCAAAACGACCCCGGCGAGCCTGAGTCTGCTCAAGCTGGTGGAAAAGTCCCTGGACGACGACAAGGCCGAGAACGCGGTCGTCATTCCTCTCAGCGGGAAGACCGACTTCGCCGACTACATGGTCGTGGCGACCGGAACCTCCCAGCGCCACATCGGCGCCATGGCGCAACACCTCCGCGAACGGATCAAGGACAAGACCGACCGCAACGCCCTGGTCGAGGGCGACGGCGCGGCCGACTGGGTTCTGCTCGACGCGGGCGACGTGGTGGTGCACCTGTTCCGCGCCGAGACCCGCGCCTTCTATGCGATCGAGAAGCTCTGGGTGGAGACGCCCGCGGACCGCGAGACAAAGCCCGCAAGCGCGGGCCGCCATTCGAAAAAATCGGCCCGCGCCGCGACTCGTTGAGTGGTGGCGGGGCGGAGAAGGGGCTTATGCGCGTCACCATCGCCGCCGTCGGGCGTTTCGCCAAGGGCCGCGGCAAGGGGGCGCACGCGCAAGCGCTGCTCGACGAATACGCCGGCCGCCTGTCGGCGTCGCTCACCCTCAAGACCTGCGAGGAAAAACGGCCGCTGCCCGTGCCCGAGCGCAAGCGGCGCGAGGCGGAGCGGCTGTTGGCCCTTATCCCGAAAGGGGCATTGGCGGTCGCCCTCGATGAACGGGGCAAGACGTTCACCAGCGCCGACTTCGCTCGGCTGCTCGGTTCCTGGCGGTCCCGGGGGGTAAAGGACGTCTGTTTCCTGGTGGGCGGGGCCGATGGGCTGGACGATTCGGCCAAATCGCGGGCCGAACTGGTGCTGTCGCTGGGGCCGATGACGTGGCCGCATTTGATGGTTCCGGTGCTGCTGGCCGAACAGCTTTTCCGCGCCGAAAGCATCCTTGCCGGGCATCCCTACCATCGGGAATAAAGACTTAGGCGATTCACGCGTAGAAAAGAATCCGCACGCCGAGTCCGCAAACCAAAGCGCCAACCAAGAGCAGCAACGCGCGTCCGGTCCGATCGCGCCATCGACGACCTGCACAAGAAACCTAATTCCCATATACAGGAATAAATCGCTGTCCATTTCCAAGCCGCTGGGGACAG
>CAYIQU010000481.1:0-1942 GCA_964365645.1 uncultured Hyphomicrobiales bacterium
AGCGATCCTGGACGTACTGGATCACCTCGTCGCGGCGGTCCTGGCAGAAGTCGATATCGAAGTCGGGCATGGACACGCGTTCGGGATTCAGGAACCGCTCGAACAGCAGCCCGAAGCGCAAGGGATCGAGATCGGTGATGGTCAGCGCCCAGGCGACCACCGAGCCCGCGCCCGAACCGCGCCCCGGCCCGACCGGAATGCCCTGGGTTTTCGCCCAGCGGATGAAATCGGCGACGATCAGGAAGTAGCCGGGAAAGCCCATCTGGGCGATGACCGCGATTTCGTAATCGAGGCGCTCGCGGTAGGGCTTGGCGGCGGCCTCCTTGTCGGCGGCGCTCATGCCGGTCTTGTAGACGCTGGCCTTGAGACGGTCTTCCAGGCCGATCTCGGCCTGGCGGCGAAGCTCGTCGGCCTCGGTGCGGTCATGGCCGCAATCGAAGGGCGGCAGGATCGGCTTCACCTTCTCGATCATGAAGGCGGTTCGGCGCGCGATGATCACGGTATTGGCGATGGCTTCGGGCAAATCGGCGAACAGCCGTTCCATTTCGTCGGGCGATTTCAGGTAATGCTCGGCGGTCAGGTGGCGGCGCTCGGGATTGCCGACCGTCACGCCCCCCGCTATGCACAGCAGCGCGTCGTGGGCCTCGAACATCCGACGGTCGGGAAAGAACGCCTCGTTGGTGGCGACCAGCGGCAAGTCGTGCCGGTAGGCGAGCTCGAGAAATTGGCTCTCGGTCGCCTTTTCCACGGCCATGCCGTGGCGCAGGATTTCGACGTAGAGCCGCCCCGGGAACAGGGCGGCGAGCTTGAGCAGCAGCGCCTCCGCCGCCGGCACCTGTCCGCCCGCGAGCAGCCTTCCCACCGGCCCCATGGGGCCGCCGGTCAGCAGCAGCAGCCCCTCGTTGTGGCCTTCGAGGTCGGTGAGCGTGACCTGAGGCGTCACCGGCGCGTCGATGCCGTTGGCGCCGAAGTAGGCGATGCGGACGAGCTTCAGGAGATTGCGATAGCCGGCCTGGCTCTGGACCAGCACGACGAAGGGATCGGTCTCGGGGCCGCTTTTCCCCGCCCCCGCCGCTCGCCCCCGGCGGGCGCCCGCGGTTTCCTGGGGGGCCTGCCACAACTGCCCGCGGATTAGGGGCTGCACGCCCGCTTTCTGGGCGGCATCGGAAAATTCGAGCGCGCCGAAGAGATTGTTGGTGTCGGTGACCGCCACCGCCGGCATTCCCATCTCGCGGCAACGCCGGACCAGGTCGTCGAGGCGGATCGCGCCTTCGGACAACGAATAAGGGGAATGGACGCGCAGGTGGACGAAGGATGCGTGCGGCATGAGGCCACGAGGATTCCACACCCGGACCCCTGAGTCACCTTTTCCGCCGCCGGCCGGACGGCGCGGCCTCAAGTCCCTGGGGATAACCGTGGCTCAAAGGAAACGGATCGGCGAAAACCGGCGCGGCGATTCGGCCAACCGGCGAAATCGCGATCAGTTATCCACAAGCAGGCCGTCGTCGAGGCGCACGATCCGGTCCATGCGCCGGGCGAGATCGGGGTTGTGGGTGGCGATCAGGGCGGCGAGGCCGGCGCCCCGGGCGAGCTTCAAAAGCATGGCGAAAACGTCGTTCGCCGTGTGCGGGTCGAGGTTCCCGGTCGGCTCGTCGGCGAGCAGAACCTTGGGCGCGTTGGCCAGCGCCCGGGCGATGGCGACCCGCTGCTGCTCGCCGCCCGACAGCCGGGCCGGGCGATGATCCTCGCGCTCGGTCAGCCCTAGGCAGGCGAGCAGTTCCTTGGCTCGACGCGCCGATTCCGCCGGCGCCAAGCCGGCGATGGATTGGGGGATGATGACGTTTTCCAGCGCCGAGAACTCGGGCAGCAGGTGATGGTACTGGTAGACGAAGCCTAGATTGACGCGGCGCATCCGGGTGCGTTCGTCGTCGCCCATGCCGCC
>CAYIQU010000482.1:0-1941 GCA_964365645.1 uncultured Hyphomicrobiales bacterium
GACGGCTCCGCCGCCGACGCCCGCGACCAGCAAAACAAAAGCGGCGAGACCAGCTTTGGGCATGATTTCAACGACACCCCGAATGCGCGCGACCGCGGCGAATTTCGCGGTGAAAATCTATCATTTCCCCCGGAACCGGAATAGCTGGCCCTTGCCAAGGGGCCGTCCCAGGCGCGATTGTCGCCCCCATGAACGCCGCCATGAACGAAGGCCTCGTCTACGCCCTGGGCGTGATCGCCGCCCTGTTGCCGCTGGGCGCCGCCGGACTCCGCCGTGGCGGGGAGCGGGACGCGCTGTACGGGGCCGCGCTCGCCGCCGCCGTGATCGTGCCGGCGGGTTTCGCCGCCGCCCGGCTGGCGGGCGCCTGGCAAACCGATTTTTCCACCACCCTCATCGTCACCGTCGCGGCGGGGATGATCGTGTTCGCTTGCGCCGCGATTTTCACGCGCCAGGCCTTCCGGCTGGCTCCCCTGATCGCGCCCTACATGGCGCTGCTCGCCTTGATCGCCGCGCTCTGGCACCACGCGTCGCGCGCGCTGGGGCCCGAGGCGGCGGCGTCGGCCTGGGTGATTCCGCACATCGCCGCCGCGGTCGTGACCTACGGCCTGGTCACGGTCGCCGCGGTCGCCTCGCTGGCGGCGCTGTTGCAGGAACGCGCGCTGAAGGCCAGGCGGCCGACGGCGCTGACCCGGATTTTGCCCTCCATCGCCGATTGCGAGGCCCTGGTGGTGCGCCTGCTGGCGATCGCCGAGGGCATTCTCGCCGCCGGGATCGCCACCGGCATGGCGGCGCTCTACCGCGAGCGGGGAACGCTGCTCGCCCTCGACCACAAGACCATTCTCACCGTCGCCGCGTTCGCCGTCCTGGCGGGGCTTCTGGTCGGCCACTACCGCGCCGGCGTGCGCGGACGCCAGGCGACCCGCTTCGTCCTGGTCGGCTATCTGCTGCTGACGTTGGGCTATCCCGGCGTGAAATTCGTGACCGAGGTCCTGCTCGGCCGTTAAAAAGCCCCTATTGGCGCGCTCCTTTCCGGCTTGCGCGAGGAGGGGATTTGCCCAATAAATGGGCACCCCTGAATTATCGGATCTTTTAATTCTCCCGCCACCCGTGTGGCCCTTAGGTTCCATGACGTTGCAAATCGGCCACATCAAGCTCGAAAGTCCCGTGATTCTCGCGCCCATGTCGGGTGTGACCGATATGCCATTCCGCCGCCTGGTCCGCAGGCTGGGGGTCGGGCTGGTGGTGTCCGAGATGATCGCCAGCAAGGCGATGATCCGCGCCGCGAGAAAAACGCTCCGCATGTCGACCCCTTGCGTCGAGGAACAGCCGATGGCGGTGCAGATCGCCGGCTGCGAGCCCGAGGTGATGGCCGAGGCCGCGCGGCTCAACGTCGATCGCGGCGCGGCGCTGATCGACATCAACATGGGCTGCCCGGTGAAGAAAGTCGTCAATGGCGACGCCGGCTCGGCCCTGATGCGCGATGAAATTCTCGCCGGCCGGATCATGGAAGCCGTGGTCAAGGCCGTGCCGGTGCCCGTCACGCTGAAAATGCGTACCGGCTGGGACGAAGCCAATCGCAACGCGCCGAATCTGGCCCGCATCGCCGAAGCCTGCGGCATCAAGGCCGTGACGGTGCACGGGCGCACCCGCGCGCAATTCTATTCGGGCCAGGCCGACTGGACGTTCATCCGCACCGTGAAAGAAGCCGTCCGGATTCCGGTCATCGGCAACGGCGACGTGACCAGCCCCGCCGACGCGCGGCGGATGCTCGACGTTTCCGGCGCCGACGGCGTGATGATCGGGCGCGGCGCTTGCGGCCGCCCGTGGTTCCTCAATCAGGTGATCCATTACCGCCGCACCGGCGAACGCCTGCCCGATCCGACGCTGGCGGCGCAGCACGCGATCGTGCTCGAGCATTACCGCGCGATGCTGTCGCATTAC
>CAYIQU010000483.1:0-1938 GCA_964365645.1 uncultured Hyphomicrobiales bacterium
CCTTCAAGAATCCGCCGGGCGCGAAGGCCTGGGAACTGATCGAGCACGCCGGGTGTCGCGGCTTGAAGCGCGGTCCGGCGATGGTTTCGGAAAAGCACTGCAACTTTCTCATCAATACCGGCGGCGCGACGGCGGCCGACATCGAAGGCTTGGGCGAGGACGTTCGCCGCCGGGTGGAAGAAGCGACCGGTGTTCGCCTGGAATGGGAAATCCGCCGCATCGGCGTCCCCGCGCCCGCCGCCGGAACAAAGGAGGCCTAGGTCATGGTCAAGAACGTCGCCGTTTTGATGGGCGGCTGGTCCGCCGAGCGTCCCGTTTCGCTCGCCAGCGGCGCCGCCGTCGCGCAAGCCTTGAAGCGGGTCGGCTACAACGTCGCGGCCATCGACGTGCGGCGCGACATGGGCGCGTTGCTGACGCGCCTCTATCCCCGCCCCGACGCGGTCTTCAACGCGCTGCACGGCCGTTTCGGCGAGGACGGCTGCGTCCAGGGCCTGCTCGACATTCTCGGCGTTCCCTACACGCACTCGGGCCTGCTCGCCTCGGCGCTGGCCATGGACAAGCCCATGGCCAAGCGCGTCTTCGCCGCCGCCGGCATTCCGGTCGCGGAACACGTGCTGGCGACGCGCGACGAGATTCTGGCCGCCGATCCGCTGCCGCGCCCCTACGTCGTCAAGCCGTGCAACGAAGGCTCCAGCGTCGGCGTCGTCATCGTCCGCGAGGGCGACAACGCGCCGCCCGTGATCCCCGAGGACATCGCGCCGCCTCGCCGGCGGCTGATGGTCGAGCGTTTCATCCCCGGCAAGGAATTGACCGTCGCGGTCATGGGGGACCGGCCGCTCGCCGTGACCGAAATCAGCACCGCGCGCGGTTTCTACGACTTCGACGCCAAATACGCGCCGGGCGGGTCGAAACACGTCATTCCCGCCCCTATTCCCGAGGCGATCTACGCCGAATCCCTGAAAATCGGGCTGGCCGCCCACCAGGCGCTCGGCTGCCGGGGGGTCTCCCGGGCCGACCTGCGCTACGACGGCAGGCGGGTTTATTTACTCGAAGTCAACACCCAGCCGGGTATGACCGCTACATCGCTGGTTCCCGAACAGGCCGCGCACGTCGGGATCTCCTTCGACGAACTGGTTCGCTGGATGGTCGAAAACGCGGAGCACGACGCATGAGCAACGCCAAGAAAGCCTTGTCCGCCGAGCGCGGCCAGCCCCGGCCCCGTGTGCGCCGGGCGCTGCGGCGTCGCTTGACGATCGCCCTTGTCGTCGCCGTTGCGCTGGGCGCGGGCGGCGGCGGCGGGACCGTGCTGTGGCGGGGCGGCCATGTCGACCGGGCGGCCCTGTACGCGCGCGCCGGCCTGATCGCAAGCGCGGCCCAGATGGGTTTCCGGGTGGGCGAGATTCTGGTGGTCGGGCGCGCCGAGACGCCGCAAGAGGATTTGATCGCCGCGCTGGCCCTGGAACGGGAATCGCCCATGTTCGCCTTCGACGCGGCGGCGGCCCGGCAACGGGTCGAGGCCCTGCCCTGGGTGCGCCGGGCCAGCGTCGCCCGGATGCTGCCCGCGACCGTCGTTCTCAAGGTCGAGGAGCGCGAACCGCTCGCGCTGTGGCAGCACCAGGGCCGCTTCGCCCTGATCGACCGCGACGGCCAAGTCATCCTGCGCGAAAAATTGGAACGGTTCGGGCACCTGCCGGTGGTGGTGGGCGAGGACGCACCGCCCCACGCGGCCGCCGTTCTCGACATGCTGGCGCGGGAGCCGCAGCTGTAGCCATTGCGATGGCCGAGCGTGAGTCAGCATTGACACTGCGCGAGGGAGCGCTGGGCGAGCGGAAGGTGTCTCTGGAGCGACTGGAAAATGAGGTGGGAGAGCGCATCAGTGCTATTGCAGAGCGCGAGCGAGCCATGAGGACGCGCAAGGATCCCGATGTTCGCGCCGAC
>CAYIQU010000484.1:0-1937 GCA_964365645.1 uncultured Hyphomicrobiales bacterium
CGGCGGAAAAGCGCGGCGAAGAATCCGTCGAGGCCGCCCCACTCCGGCCACTGGCAGGGCAGGGTGCGCAGCGCGCCCTCGGGCGTCAGGAACGCATCGCCGCCCGAGAACCGCGCGGCCGGCTCCAGCCTGCAAGCAGACTGCGCGGCGAGGAATCGCTCGACTTGGCGCGGGCCTTCCTCGGCTTCCAGCGAGCAGACGCAATAGAGAAGCCGCCCGCCCGGCGCGACCATGGTCGCGGCCGCCGCCAGCAGGCGGTTTTGGGTTTCGGCCAAGCGCGCGATGTCGTCGGCGGTCTTGCCGTAGGGAATGTCCGGGTGGCGGCGAATGGTGCCGGTGGACGAACAAGGCGCGTCGAGCAAAACGATTTCGGCCGGCGCGGGCGGCGTCCATTGGCCGGCGTCGGCGACAACGGGCTCGATGTCGAGGGCGAGGCGGGCCAAATTCTCCTTGAGCCGGGCGACGCGCGCCGCCGACCGATCGACGGCGATAACGGTCGCGCCGGCGGCGGCGAGTTGCGCGGTCTTGCCGCCCGGCGCGGCGCACAGATCGACGACCGTTCGTCCGGCGACGTCGCCCAGCATCCGCACCGGCAGCGCGGCGGCCGCGTCCTGGACCCACCACGCGCCTTCGTCGTAGCCGGGCAGGTCGGCGATCCCGGCGGCTTCTTCCAATCGCACCGTGCCCGTCGGCAGGGCGCGGCCGCCCAGGCGCTCGGCCCAAGCCTCGGGCGAGTCGCGGACGGACAGATCGAGCGGCGGCGGGACGAGATGGGCCAGGGCGATTTTCCGGCAGGTGTCCTCGCCGTAGAATTCCGACCAGCGCCGCCATAGCCAATCGGGCGTATTGAGGCGGCCGGCGTCCTGGCGGGCGCGCAGGGAATCGCCTTCCCGCGACAGCCGCCGCAAGACGGCGTTGGTCAATCCTTTCAGGCGGCCGAAGCGGCCGGGAATCAGCGCGACCGAGGTCGCTACCGCCGCGTGGCCGGGCGTTTCCAGGAACAGCAGTTGCGCCGCGCCGAGGCGAAGCGCGTTGCGCACCGTTTCGGCGTTGCGCGGCAGCGGCTTGTCGAGACAGGCGGCGAGCGCGGCGTCGATCTCGCCCAGGCGCCGGAGCACGGTGGCGACCAGGCGGCCGGCGAAGGCGCGGTCGCGAGGCTCCAGCGCGCGGAACGCGGCATCGTTCTCGATCGCCTGGTCGAGCGGCGCGCGCCGCCCCAAAACGGCGTGCAACAGACGCAAGGCGGCGGCGCGGGGCGGGAGTCCGGAGGCGGCGGTCATGGACCGGGACTGTACCGGCGGCGGGGCCCGAACGGCAGGGAAAACTAGCATCATGGGGATGGGTTATTTAGAATGCGCCGCCGCGCCGTTCCCGGCGCAAGACGTCCCAAGGTGATCGTTTTGCATCCCAGCCTCCCCCTCGTTGCCGCCGCCGGGTTCGCGTTGCCCTTGGCCGTGTTCGCGCCCAAGGGGCTGGCGCCTCTGTTCGCGGTCGTCGCGCTCGTCGCGCTCGCGGCCCAAGTTTTGACGCGGCGGGAATTTCTCCCGATCCCCAGGCGCCTGGGTGTGGCCCTGGCGGCTTTTCTCGTCCTGGCGGCGGGAAGCGCGGCGTGGTCGCTGACCCCGGAACGCACGCTCGAGGCCGCGGCGCCGCTGGCCGGGATTTTCCTGGGGATCGCCTGCCTGCTCGGCCTCGCCCATGGCCTCGACGACGAGAACAGGGCGCGGCTGCGGACCGCGCTGGCGATCGGCCTCATGGCCGGATTGGGTTTGCTGCTGATCGAAAGAAGTCTCGGCCGGCCGCTCCTGCGCGCGGCTCTCGCTTGGTTCGGCGCGGGCGGGGACACGCTGATCTTCACCCTGAAGCCCGCCGCCACCGTCGCGGCCTTGCTGGTTTGGCCGGGCTTGCTGATTTTGGCGCGGCGCTTTTCCCGTCCC
>CAYIQU010000485.1:0-1935 GCA_964365645.1 uncultured Hyphomicrobiales bacterium
CGAGGCGCTCCAACTCCTCGCGCTCGGGCGCCGCGCCCCGTTCGACGACGCGCGCGGCAATCGCCATCGCGTTGGCGATCATCAACGCCTCGTAGCGCTTGTCCTCGGGCAGCGCCGCCAGCACTTCGCCGCGCAACGCTTGGCGCGCGGCCTCGAGAAGAGCGGCGGCGTCGGGACGCGGGCGCATCAGGCGGCGTCCCCGGTGCGGTCGAGGATTTCCAATTCAAGTTCCGGCACGACGTGGGCGGTGAGCGCCAATTCGAGATTGTCTTCCGCGCCCGAGGCGTGGCGCTCGGCCTGTTGCAGCGCGATCACCGCCCAGCGCACGTGCGCCATCACTTCCCAATACCCCAGCCGTTCGCGATCCACGGCGCGGCCGCTCGCGCGTTCGTAGGCGGCGATGAATGCTTCCCGTGGGCCGATGCCGCCCGCCTCGCGCTCGACGCGGCCGAAGCGCCAGCACTTGGCCAGGAACCAGCCCAAGTCCTCGTTGGGATCGCCCAGCCCCGCGAATTCCCAATCGAGCACGGCGGACAAGCGGCCGTCGTCGACCAGATAATTGCCGGTGCGAAAATCGCGATGGCAGAGAACTATTTTTCCGGCGGGCGGCGCGTGGCGCGCGAGCCACGCCAAGCCCCATTCCACCGCCGGCGCCGGGTCCGGCAAGTCGTCGAGAAAATCGCGGTATTGCGCCACCAGCGCCAACGCGGGCGACCCTTCCGGCGCGGCCAGGAACGAAAGCTCGGGCGACGCGATTGGGATCTTGTGAATCTTGGCCAGCTCCGCGCCCAGTTCGGCCGCCAGCGCTTCGCCGAAGCCCGCCTCGGCGGCGTCCTTCACCAGCCGGTGCCCGGCCGCGATGCCCGGCATCCGGCGCATGACGAAAAAGGGCCGGCCCAGAACATCGGCGTCGGCGCACAGCCACAGGGGTTCGGCGACACGAACGCCGGCCCGATGCGCGCACCGCAGCAGCGCGAACTCCCGCGCCCGGTCGTGGCTGACGGCGACGCGGGACGGCGCATCCATCCGCACCACGGCATCCAATGCGCCGGCGAACGGGCCGCCCTCGATATCGGCGACCAGGCGGCGGTTGTCCTGGATCGCGCCGCCGGACAGCGGGTCCAGCGCGACGGCCCGCGCGCGGGTCGCGCCGGCCGCTTGGGCGAGAAACGATTCCAGTTTTTCGGTCATCCCTTTTCCCCGTGACCCCAGCGCCAGAAGTCGCGGCCCTCTTCCAGGAAAAAGCGCGCCAGCACCATCTTGTGAACCTCGGAGGCGCCGTCCACCAGGCGCGCCTGGCGGGCGTAGCGGTACATCCATTCCAGCAGCGTGTCCTTGGAATAGCCGCGCGCGCCGCACAACTGGATCGCCGTGTCGATGGCTTTTTGCAGCACGTCGGCGACCGCGATCTTGGCCATGGACACTTCCGCCTGCGCCCGCTCGCCCCGGTCGATCAGCCAGGCCGCGTGCATGACCAGAAGCCGCCCGGTCTGGATCGCCATGGCGGTTTCGCCCAGCATCCATTGCACGCCTTCGTGCTGGCTGAGTTTCTTCTCGAAGGATTCGCGTTCCTTCACGTAGGGCGCGGCGATTTCCAGCGCCCGCTTCGCCATGCCGAGCCAGCGCATGCAGTGGGTCAAGCGCGCGATGCCCAGGCGGATTTGCGTCGCCTTCAATCCCTCGCCGACCTCGAGCAGCCGGTCGGCGTCGGGAATTTCAAGACCGTCGTATTCCATCTCGCAATGGCCGCCGTGTTCTTCCGGTCCCATGATCGGAATCCGGCGCACCAGCCGCCAACCCGGTTGCTCGCGGCGATGAAGGAAGGCGGTCAGGTTCTTGCGGTCCGCGTCCGAGGTGCGGGCGACGACGATGAAGACGTCCGCCCCGTCGGCGCCGGTGATGAACCACTTGCGGCCGCGCAGAATCCATTTGTCG
>CAYIQU010000486.1:0-1928 GCA_964365645.1 uncultured Hyphomicrobiales bacterium
CCGATGTGATGGGCGAGCGCGCCGCAGCAGCCCGCCCCCGGGGCCACCACCACCTCGCAGCCGAGCCTGGTGAGCAGCCGCACGGTCGCCTCGTTGATGGACGGGCGCAGGACCTGCTGCGCGCAACCGCTCATCAGGGCGACGCGCTTGCGGCGCGGGCCGACGGCGGGAAACACCTGCGGCCGGTCCACGGGCGACGGTCCCGGCAGCGAGGCCGGCGCCAGCGCGGTCATGGCTTGCAAGCGCCCCGGCAGCAGGAAGCGAAACGGACGGGCCAGCATCGCGCCCATGAGCGCCAGCCGGAACAGGCCGGGGCGCGGCAGAACGAGCGCCAGGATCGCCCGCAACGCGCGATCCGGCCACGGGCGGCGGATGTCTTTTTCGATCCGCGCCCGGGCGAGGTCGACCAGGCGCATGTAATCGACCCCGGACGGGCACGTGGTCATGCACGACAGGCACGTCAGGCAGCGGTCGACGTGGCGCACCGCCGTTTCCGGTGCTTTCAGATCGCGCTGCATCATGTCCTGGATCAGGTAGATGCGCCCGCGCGGGCTGTCCAATTCGTCGCCCAGCACGACGTAGGTCGGGCAGGTCGCGATGCAAAAGCCGCAATGGACGCATTTGCGGAAAATCCCTTCGGCCTCGCGGAGGTCGGGCTGTTCCAGTTGCGCCGGGGTGAAGGACGTTTGCATCGGCTTACACGCCCTCGGCCATGCGGCCGGGGTTCAGGCGACGGTCGGGATCGAAGCCGTCCTTGATGCGGCGCGCCAGTTCGACCAGCGCCGGCGGGTCGGGCTGGAACACCGGCACGCGGGCGCGCACATCCGATCCGGCGCGGATCAGGGTCGCGTGCCCGCTTGTCGGCGCCAGCGCGCCGCGCACCGCGTCCGCGCCCGCGTCGGGCAAAGGATCGAGCGCGAGCCAGACCAACCCGCCGCCCCAGTCGAGGAAATAACGGCCGCGCAGGCGCGCCAAGATCGCGGCCGCGACGCGCGCGCCGTCGGACGGCGGAACCGAGAGGCGCCAGATCTGCGCCGCCCCGTCGGCATGGAAGGGCGCCGCGTCGCGCACCTCGCGCCAGAAGACTCCTGAATTCCGGGTGTGCAGTTCTTCGGTGATCCCCGTCGCGCTTCCGCGCAACGCGCGGCCGCGGTAATCGGCCGACAACCCCGGCCCCTCGACGCGGAGCGCGGTGACGGACACGCCCGCGCGGGCGACCAAATCCACCGCCGACGTCTTCGCCGCCTCGGGCGGCAGGTACGCCGCCGCCGCGACTTCATGGGCGCTGCCGAGCGCGTCGCGCATCGCCGCGACGCCCGCCTCGGGCGTAAGGCCGAAAATCAAAACGGTGCGGATTTTTTCCGCCTTGGGCATCACCTTGACCGTGACGTCGGTCAGGGCCGCCAGCGTGCCGAACGAGCCCGCCAGCAGCTTCGACAGATCGAAGCCGGTGACGTTCTTCACCACCCGGCCGCCGGACTTGAACGCCTCGCCCCGGCCGTTGACGCCGGAAAATCCGAGGAAATGATCGCGCGCCGCGCCCGCCTTGATCCGGCGCGGCCCCGAGAGGTTGCAAGCCAGCACGCCGCCCAGGCTGCCCTCGCCATTCGCGCCCAGCAGCGCCGACAAATCCGGCGGATCGAAAGCGAGTTCCTGGCGCTTCTCGGCCAACGCGGCGCGGACGTCCTTCATCGGCGTCGCGGCGCGGGCGCCCAACACCAGTTCTTCCGGCTCGTAGAGGGTGATGCCCGAGAGCCGGGAGAGATCGAGAACCGGCGTTCCCTCGGGCGTCGGGCGCCCCAACGCCCGCTTGGTCCCTAAGCCCCGGACCTCGAGCGCGCCCTTCGCGGCGGCGATCAAGGCCGCGACTTCGTCCGGCGTGCCGGGCGTCAGAACGGCGGCCATGTCAGAACCGGGGCAGATCGGGG
>CAYIQU010000487.1:0-1927 GCA_964365645.1 uncultured Hyphomicrobiales bacterium
CCGCCGCGATGTGATCGAACTTGTCCGACCAGATGCCGCCGGCGACGCCGATCAGCGAGAGCAGCAGCGACGCGGCGCCCAAATGGAACAGCGCGTAGCCCGGATGCGCGATGCCGATGGGCGCGAACGGCGTCATGGCCGCCATCACCAGCGCGCCCACGACCACGCCCCGGGTCGCGCCGCCGAGCGCGATCGCCAGCGTCAATTCGTGCGCGGTCAAGGGCGGCATCAGGGTATCGATGATGTTGCCCTGGATCTTGGAAATCACCAGCGAGGACGAGGTGTTGGCGAACGCGTTCTGCGCCACCGCCATCATCACCAGGCCGGGCGTCAGGAATTCGGTGAACGGCATTCCGCCGATGGTGCCCCGGTCCGGCCCGAGCGCGAGCGTAAAGACGGCGAGAAACAGCAGCGTCGTGACCACCGGCGCCACCAGGGTTTGGGTATAGACCTTGGTGAAGCGCCGCACCTCGCGCTTGTACAACGTCCAGACGCCGATCCAGTTGCTGGGTCGCGCGGATGCGCGCCTATGAGGTCCCGCGGATGCGCGCCTATGAGGTCCCGCGGATGCGCGCCTATCAGGTTGTGCCGTCATGGGCCTATATTAAGGCGCGATTCGGCGGGAACAAGGGCGGCGCTTTCCCCTTGCCTTCGGGATGTCGGGCGGCACAATGGCCGGCGCCGAGATGCTGGAAACGCCGGCCGAGGAAACCCCGCCATGCCCGTCACCATCTATTACAATCCGCGTTGCACCAAATGCCGCGAGGCGCTGGCCCTGATCGAAAAGAAAGGCCTCAAGCCCCGCGTCGTCGAGTACCTGGATAAGCCGCCGAGCGCGGCCGAGCTGAAGCGCATTCTGGGATTACTGAAAATAAGCCCGCGCCAGCTTCTGCGCGCCCGGGAAGCCAAGGAAGCCGGCATCGACCCCGACCGCCTGACCGAGGCGCAACTGATCGCCAAGATGGTGGCGAACCCGGCCGTGATCGAGCGGCCCATCGTCGTCTCGGGCGGCCAGGCCCGCGTCGGCCGCCCCCCTGAAACCATCCTGGAGATTCTATAGCCGTGACCCTCAGCGCCGCCGACGCCGACGCCTACGCGCGGGCCTATTTCGAGGCCGAGCGCGACCGCGCGCCCATCGACCCGATCGCCGACGCGCGGCCCGAGCTGACGCTGGACGACGCCTATCGCATCCAGGACGCGTTGGTCGCGCGCCACGTCGCCCAGGGCTTGACGCCGTTCGGCATCAAGGTCGGTTCGACCTCCAAGGCGGCGCAGCGCCGGTTCAAGACGACCGAGCCGGTCATCGGCACGCTGTTCCTGCAACGCCAGATCGCCAACGGCGCGGGCGTGGAAGCCGCGCGCCTGATCGCGCCCCGCATCGAATGCGAGATCGCGGTCCGGATGGGAGCCGACCTGAAAGGCCCCGACGTCGGTCCCGAGGCCGCCGAGGCCGCCATCGGCAGCATCATGGGCGCCTTCGAGATCATCGACACCCGGACCAAGGATTGGCGCATCAAGGGCGTCGAGTTGATCGCCGACAACGCCGTCAACGCCGGCTTCGTGCTGGGGCCCGAGCGTCCCGCCAAGGGGTTGGACGCCGCCGGGATCAACGTCATGTTCGGCCGCGAGGGCGACCCGCCCACCTACGGCACCGGCGGCTCGGTCCTGGGCGGGCCTAAGTTCGTGATCGCCTGGCTCGCCAACTGGCTGGGCGCGCGCGGCCATACGCTCAAGGCCGGCACCGTGGTGTTGACCGGATCGCTGTCCGAGATCCTCCCCGCCGCCAAGGGCCAGCGCTTCGCCGCCCAGTTCGATCCCTTGGGCGAGGTCGCCGTTCGTTTCGAGTAGGGGTTTCGATTCCCGGTCGACATCTTCCCCTCACCCTCCCGCCGCCGTCGCGGCGGGCCCCGCCCGCTCCCCCAGGGGC
>CAYIQU010000488.1:0-1926 GCA_964365645.1 uncultured Hyphomicrobiales bacterium
ATCGTCGAAAAGGAAGGCCGCATCGAATTCGGCAAGGACTACAAGGCGAAACGCCGCGTTGTCGTCGTGCCGACCGATTCGACCCAGCCGTCGCTGGAGTATCTCATTCCTCGCGGCAAGCATATCGCGGTGCAGGAAGGCGATTACGTCCAGGTCGGCGATCGGCTGGTGGACGGCAACCCGGTGCCCCACGATATCTTGCGGGTCCTGGGCGTCGAGGCGTTGGCGACCTATCTCATCAACGAGATTCAGGCCGTCTATCGTCTTCAGGGCGTGAAAATCAACGACAAGCACATCGAGGTCATCGTTCGCCAGATGCTGCAAAAAGTCGAAATCACGCACCCCGGCGACACCACCTTCCTGGTCGGCGAGCAATCCGACAGCGACGAGTTCGATGCGATCAACGCCAAGACGATCGCCGAGAATGGCGCGCCGGCCACGGGAATCCCCGTGCTTCAGGGCATTACCAAGGCCAGCCTGCAGACGCATTCCTTCATCTCGGCGGCGTCGTTCCAGGAAACGACCCGAGTCTTGACCGAGGCGGCCGTCGCCGGCCGGGTCGATCACCTGATCGGCCTCAAGGAAAACGTCATCGTCGGCCGGCCGATCCCGGCGGGTACCGGCTCGGTGCTCAATCGCATGCGCCGAATCGCTCTCGAGCGGGACAGCGAAATCGAACGGTTGGCCGCCGAAAAGGTGGCTGCCCAGCAGGCGGCCGCGGCGGCTCAGGCCGCTCCGGCGGCCGAACCGGATTCGGCTCCGGCCGAATAAGGCCGTTTTTTGGGCCTTTTCCTTTCCTCGGGCGGGCCCTCTGTCCGAGGGGAGGGGCCGAGGACGAAAGCCGAGGCAATCGGCGGAATTCCCCCCGGTTTCCCTTGACGGACAGGGGGGGCGTGCATAGTATGCGGCCGCCTTGACGGGGGCTGGTGGTAGACCCAAGCGGTCTAGACGCAGGCCCCGAGTTGAGACGAAAAAATTAGGACGTGACGCCCCTCCGGGTGGGTGATTGGCCGCCAGGGGGTGTTCGTTTTGCCGGAAAATGTCCCGGATTTCGGGGTTTTTCGGCGATTTCGGTTTGCCTACGGGCAACCGAAACGGATGCTAAAGAGCGCGGCCTCGGTGAGGGGTCGCATGAACGGAAATACGAAAGACACGGCAAGGAAAAGATTGATGCCGACGATCAATCAGTTGATTCGCAAACCGCGCCGCATGAGCGGCTCGCGCGACAAGGTTCCGGCTCTGGCCGGCAGCCCGCAAAAACGCGGCGTGTGCACGCGCGTCTACACCACGACGCCGAAGAAACCGAACTCCGCGCTGCGCAAGGTCGCCCGCGTTCGCCTGACCAACGGGTTCGAGGTCACCAGCTACATTCCCGGCGAAGGCCACAATCTGCAGGAACACTCGGTCGTCATGATCCGCGGGGGCCGCGTGAAGGACCTTCCCGGTGTTCGCTATCACATCATTCGCGGCATCTTGGATACCCAAGGTGTCACCAGCCGTCGTCAGCGCCGTTCCAAATACGGCGCGAAGCGTCCGAAGTGAGGGTTTGAGCGATGTCCCGCCGCCATTCAGCCGAGAAACGCGAATCCCATCCCGATCCCAAGTACGGCGATCTCGTGGTCGCCAAATTCACCAATGGCCTCATGGGGCAGGGCAAGAAGTCGACCGCCGAGCGAATTCTGTACGGCGCGATGACGACTATTGAAAAGAAGACCGGTCAGAATCCCCTTAAAATTTTCCACGACGCGGTCGACAACGTGAAGCCTTCGGTCGAGGTGCGCTCCCGCCGTGTCGGCGGCGCGACGTATCAGGTTCCGGTCGAGGTTCGCGCCGAACGCCGCCAGGCCCTCGCGATCCGCTGGATCGTCGAAATTTCCCGCAACCGCGCCGAAAAGACCATGACCGATCGTCTCGCCGCCGAACTGC
>CAYIQU010000489.1:0-1925 GCA_964365645.1 uncultured Hyphomicrobiales bacterium
GGTCCCGGCGCCGCGCGCGGCGGCCCTTCTGCTGCTGCTGGCGGCGACGTGGGCGTCCGTGGACGCGGCCGCCCAGTCATCGCCATCGTCGTCGCCGCCGCCGTCGGCAAGGACTCTGGCCGCCGTCATCGAACCGACCCTCGCCTACGTGCGGACCGGGCGGCGCGAAATCGACGACACCAGCCGCGCCGGGCTCGAGGGCCTGGGCGTCATCCTGCGCCGGCGCACGGCGGCGGAAATGGGACCGCCCGCCGGCATCGATCCCGAGCGGGACGAGCTCAGCGTCTATCCGCTGATCTACTGGCCCCTGCCGCCGGGGGCGCCCGTGCCCTCGGCGGCGGCGGCGGCGCGGATCGTCGCCTTCATGCGCGGCGGCGGCACGGTGCTGTTCGACACCATGGCGGGCGGCGGCGGCGATCTTCTCACGCTCGGCCAACTCGCCCGCCAACTCGGCTTGCCGACGCTGGAACCGGTCGGTCCCGATCACGTGTTGACGCGCGCCTTTTATCTGCTGCGCGAATTTCCCGGCCGTCACGCGGGCGGAACCGTGTGGGTCGAGCGCGCCGGCGAGCGGGTCAACGACGGCGTCTCGCCGGTGATCGCGGGCGGCGGCGACTGGGCGGCGGCCTGGGCGATGGACGATCTGCAACGTCCGCTTTTTCCCGTGGTGCCGGGCGGCGAGCGCCAGCGGGAATACGCCTATCGCTTCGGCGTCAACGTCGTGATGTACGTGCTGACCGGGAACTATAAATCCGACCAGGTTCACGTACCGGCGATCATGCAGAGGCTCGGCCGATGATCAGCGTGATCTTCGCCCCCCTGGTTCCCCTTTGGCTGGCGGCGGCGGGCGCGGCGCTCGCGGCTTTGCTGCTTGGGTTCGCGTTCCGACGCCGCGCGCCGGGGGCGGGATGGCGCGCGGGCGCGCTGGCGGTCCTGGCGCTGGCGCTGCTCGATCCGCGCGTGGTCGAGGAAACCCGCGAAGCCCGTCCCGACGCGGCGGTGATCGTCGTCGACCGCAGCGCCAGCCAGCACGTCGACGGCCGTCCGGCGCGCACCGACGCCGCGCTGGCCCACGTGCGGGCGGGCATCGCGAAACTGGGCAACGTCGAGATCCGCGAGATCGAGGCCCGGCCCGGTCCCGAAGACGGCACGCCGCTGATCGGCGCGCTGGAGCGCGCGCTCGCCGCCGTTCCGCGCGGGCGGCTCGCCGGCGCGATCCTGCTGACCGACGGCCAGGTTCACGACGTTCCCGACGAACGCGCGGCAAAGAGCATTCCCGGGCCGGTTCATGCGCTGCTGACCGGCCGGCCGGACGAACGCGACCGGCGGGTGGCGATCGACCGGGCGCCGGGCTTCGCCTTGGTCGGGAAGGAAACGGCGCTGGTCTATCGGATCGACGATTCGGGCGCGACCGCCGATCCGGCGACGGGGCGGCGGCTGGCACGGGTGCGCATCCAGCGCGACGGAATCCCCGTCGAGGACTCGCGCGTGCCCGTCGGCGCGCCGCAAACCTACGCCTTCACGCCCGAACACGCCGGCCCGACCCTGATCGAGATCGAGGTCGAAACGGTGCCGGGCGAATTGACGGCCGTCAACAACCGGGCGCTGGTCGCGATCAACGGCGTGCGCGATCGCCTCAAGGTGCTGTTGATTTCCGGCCAGCCGCACGCCGGCGAGCGCACCTGGCGCAATCTTCTCAAATCCGATCCGGCGGTCGATCTGGTGCACTTCACCATCCTGCGCCCGCCGGAAAAGGACGACTTCACGCCCTTGGTCGAACTCGCCCTGATTCCGTTTCCGGTTCAGGAACTGTTCGAGGCCAAGCTCAAGGACTTCGATTTGATCGTGTTCGACCGTTACCTGGAACGCGACATCATTCCGCCCTCGCACTTTCGCAACATGGAACAATTCGTGCGCGACGGCGG
>CAYIQU010000490.1:0-1923 GCA_964365645.1 uncultured Hyphomicrobiales bacterium
GGCCGCCGGAGAAGGCGGGACCGTTGGCCGCCAGCACGACGACGCGGACGGAACGATCCTGGGCGACGGCGTCGATTTCGTCTTGCAAGGCGGCCATCAGGGCGGTGGACAAGGCGTTGCGTTGCGCCGGCCGGTTGAGGGTCAGCGTCGCGACGCCCCCGCCGTCGGCGCGCAGAACGAGGGGAGCGGGATCGGTTTTGGGCAGAACGCTCATGGCCGGATGCCGTTGCCGGATTTTACCGCCGGATGGTCCCGGCGGCGCTACGGGCTCGAGGGAATCTTCCCGGATTCCGGGGGGCTCTGGCAAGCGGGAACCGTCGCGGCGGCGGAAAATTTGACGTTAACGTAAACGTTAAATACCTTGAAGGCCGACGTGAAATCCGAATGACCCATGCAGGCGAGGCCGACCAATGCCGAAAATCACCGCCCAGGAATTCAATGCCCTGTTGGCCGAGGAAATGCCCTGGGCGGCGGAAGTCGGGATGCGCGCCACCGACATCGCGCATGGGCGCGCGGTGCTGCGTCAGCCTTTCGGCGAATCGATGCTGCGGCCCGGCGGCACCATTTCGGGTCCGGCGATGATGGCGCTCGCCGACGCGACCATGTACGCCGCGGTCTTGAGCGGCATCGGCAAGATCAAGCTTGCCGTCACCACCAGCTTCAACATCAACTTTCTGCGCAAACCCTATCCCGGCGAACTGGTCGCCGAAGGGCGCGTCCTGAAACTCGGCAAGCGGCTGGCGGTGATGGAAGTTACGATCCATTCCGAAGGCCACGCCGAGGCCGTCGCGCACGCCACCGGCACGTATTCGATTCCGCCGCGCTGAAAGACGCCTTCAGAGCATCGATTTTTCGACGTCGCCGCCCTTGGCGACGCGGGCGAGGCGCTGGGTATACGCCTCGTCGACGCGGGCGAGGTCTTCCTCGTGCCCTTTCATGGTCGGCACGTACTTCATGTCGGTGTCGAGAATGTGCTCCATCAACCACACGCGCATGAAATCGAGCAAGGCCTGCTCGATCCGGTCCGAGGCCCTGCCGCCGTGGGCGTCGCGCAAGTGGTGCAACGCCTCGACGATCTTGCGGTGGGTGCCGACGTGATCGGTGAAGTCGGCGTAACGGCAGACGCGCATCATCTCTTCCTCGCGGCCGAAATGGTATTCGGTGTAATCGACGAGGCCGTTGATGACGCTGGCGACGATCTCATGGCCCTCGCCCTTGGCGATGGCGTCGGCGAGTTGATTGATGAGGCCGATGAGCATCTTGTGGTCGGTGTCGAGGGCTTCGACGCCGACGCTCATGGCCGGGGTCCAGGCGATGACCGTCATGCTGAAAGCAATCCCCCTGAATGTCCGCGCCCCGTGGGCGCGGGGTTCCTTGTTGTAAGGACGCGGGGGGTATACCACGGCCCGGAAAAAGCGGGAATAGAAAGGCGCCGAGCATAGGTATCATGCTACCGTAGCATAATACCTTGATTTTCAACGATGTTCGCTCGTTGACAGCCGGTTTTCCTGTGGCATACTCCGCGCCCTCTCGCCGGCCGATCGAAGGCCCGGCTCAGACAAGGATTTCGTTCGTCATGAAGACCTATACCGCCAAGACCGCCGAGGTCGAACGCAAGTGGTACGTCGTCGACGCCGACGGCGTCGTGCTCGGCCGGCTGGCCAGCGTGCTGGCCATGCGCCTGCGCGGCAAGCACAAGACAACCTTCACGCCCCACATCGACTGCGGCGACAACATCATCGTCATCAACGCCGAGAAGGTGAAGCTGACGGGCAAGAAGCGCGCCGACCGGGTGTTTTACTGGCACACCGGACATCCGGGCGGGGTCAAGGGCCGTTCCCTGGGCCAGATCCTGGACAGCAAGACTCCCGAACGCGTCGTCATCAAGGCGGTCGAGCGCATGATCACCCGCAGCGCGCTGGG
>CAYIQU010000491.1:0-1903 GCA_964365645.1 uncultured Hyphomicrobiales bacterium
GCCGCGCGCCGGTTCGCCGACGGCATCCGCGAGGCCCCGGGCCTGCGGCTGGCGTGCGACACGGTCGACAGCAACATCGTGATTTTCGACGTCGCCGGCACCGGCCTCGACGCCGAGACGTTCAGGACCCGGCTGGCCGCGCGCGGCGTTCGCATCGGCGCCTTGTCCGCTACTCGTCTGCGCGCCGTGACGCACCTGGACGTCACCTCGGCCCAGGTCGAAGAGGCCGCCCGGACCGTCCGGGACATTGCCGTCCAAGCGCGATAAAAAAAGTCCCGCGATCGCCGGGCAATCATTGCGTAACGGGATATTTCCCAAAGGTCGCGTGGCGTTAGGGTGTATCCCCAATGCCTGCACATTCCCCTATGCGCGAAAGGCTCTTGTGCTACAGTCAATGAACAGGCGGAGAATTTAATTATAAAAATTAAAATCCGCCTGGTCTGGGGGACGGCCGCATGACGGACGTGATGATCGGCACGCGTGGCGGGATTCGCCGCCGCCGGCCCGTGGGGGCGGCGGTCGCCGCGTGGGTCGTTCTCGCGGTCGCGGGGTTGGCCGGCGCCGCCCAAGCCGCCGAGCCCGAGTGGGTCAAGGGCCGGCGTTTCACCGTCGGCTTCGCCCAGGACAATCTCGGCAACGACTGGCGCGCGGTCCAGGCGAAACAGTTGCGCCAGGCGCTCGAGCCTTACCCCTTCATCACCTTCGGTCTTGCGGACGCCCGCGGCGACGCCGCCCGCCAGATCCGGGACATCGAGGATTTCGTCGCCCGGCGCGTCAACGTGCTGGTCACCAGCCCGCAAGATGGGGTCCGCGCCGCGCCGGCCATCACCCGCGCCGCCCAAGCCGGCATCCCCGTCGTTCTGCTCAGCCGCGCCGCGCCGGGGGCGGAGGTCACCACCTTCATCGCGCCGGACAACCGGGAACTCGGCCGCGACGTCGCCCTCTTTTTCGCCGAACGGACGAAAAAGCCGACCCGCATCTTGGTCTTGCAGGGCATCCCGACCTCCACCGCCGCCATCGAGCGGACCGAGGGCTTCCGCGAGGAAGTCAACCGCCACAAGCACCTCGGAATCGCCGCCATCGTGCCCGCCAATTACCTGCGCGCCGACGCGGTGCGGGCGATGGAGGACATCCTCGCCAAGAAAATCCCCTTCGACGCCCTCTACGCGCAAAGCGACAGCATGGCCATCGGCGCCCGCGTCGCCCTGCGCCGGGCCGGGATCGACCCCGCCACGATTCCGACCGTCGGCATCGATTACGTCCGCGAAGCGCGCGAGGCGATCCGCGACGGCGAGCAAACGGCGAGTTTCGTTCTTCCGACCGGGGCCCGCGAATGCGCCGAGATCGTCCTTCGCATTCTCAAGGGCGAAAGCGTTCCCAAGACCGTCCGCATCCCCTTGCAACTGGTAACCCGTGACAATGTCGAGCGGATCGAGCCCATTTTCTGAGGCTCCGGTTCCGCCGCGATCGCGCGCCCTGATCGGGCGATTCCGCCTCAAGCGCACGCTGCTGTCCGCGTGGCTGGCGTCCATCGTTCTCGCGCTGATCCTGCTGGGCGGCCTGTTCGACGTCGTCGTCAGCCGCCTGCACGAGAATTCGGCGCGGGACAAGATCGCGGGCGGGATCGCGGCGCTGTCCCAGGAATTGGCGTTCCAGCGCGACTCGCTGCTGCGCGACGTCGACCGCCTGGCCGGGCGCGACGACTTGGTCACCATCCTCAATTTCGTCGCCGGCCATTCGGACGACGAGGCGGCCGGATCGTTTGCCATCGACATCGACAAGGCCCGGATCGCTTTGCATCTCAACAATGAAATCCAGCTTCTCGAACATGGCCTGATTTCGGTCCATGACCTCCGCTCCCGCCCGATCGCCTATGCGCGCAAGAGATCGGGCGCGGACATGG
>CAYIQU010000492.1:0-1902 GCA_964365645.1 uncultured Hyphomicrobiales bacterium
GCTCGCGGGGTCTTGCGGGGCCCCCCCACCCCCCGGCCGGCGGCGGCCCCCGCGCCGCGCCGGATGTGGGCGAACCGGCCGGCGGACGTCCTCAAGCCCTCCGCGTCGGCGGCCTGACGCCATGGCCCATATTTTCCTTTCCGCCGCGCATAAATCCTCGGGCAAAACGACTCTCGCCGTCGGGCTGGCCCGCGCGTTCGCGCGCCAGGGCGTGACGGTTCAGCCGTTCAAGAAGGGGCCCGATTACATCGACCCTCTCTGGCTCGGTGCCGCCGCCGGGCGGCCTTGCCACAATCTCGATTTCCACACCATGACCGAGGCCGAGATCGAGGCCTTGTTTGCCGCCAAATCCGCGGGCGCGGCGCTGTCCCTGATCGAAGGAAACAAGGGTCTTTACGACGGTCTCGATCTGGAAGGCGACAACAGCAACGCCGCGCTGGCGAAGCGGCTTGCCGCGCCGGTGGTGCTGGTGATCGACGCCCAGGGCATGACCCGCGGCATCGCGCCGCTCTTGCTCGGCTACAAGGCGTTCGATGCGGACGTGCGGATCGCGGGCGTGATCCTGAACAAGCTGGGCGGCGGTCGCCATGAGGCGAAGCTGCGCGCCATCATCGAGCACTACACCGATATTCCCGTTCTCGGCGCGGTGCAAAAAGACGCGGCGCTGGAAATCGTCGAGCGCCATTTGGGCCTGATGCCCAGCAACGAATCGACGGCGACCGAACCGACCATCGAGGCCATCGCCGACGCCGTCGCCCGCCAAGTGGACCTGGACCGGTTGCGCGCCATCGCCGAAACCGCGCGCGCCGTCAAAGCCGCCGCGCCTGCGGGCGCGCTCGTTCGCGTGCCTGGGGACCTGAGGATCGGGATCATCCGCGATTCCGCGTTCGGCTTCTATTATCCGGGCGATGTGGAGGCCCTGGAAGCCGCGGGGGCGGAATTGGTGTTCTTCGATTCCATGCGTGAGCGCGCGTTGCCCCGCGTCGACGGCCTGTTCATCGGCGGCGGATTTCCCGAAACCCACATGGCGGCGCTGGAAGCGAACGCTTCGCTTCGCGCCGATGTTCGCGCCGCCATCGAGGCGGGCTTGCCGGCCTATGCCGAATGCGGCGGACTGATGTATCTCTGCCGGCGCCTGAGCTGGAAGGGCGATGCGCGGCGCATGGCGGGGGTCATCCAGGCGGATGCCGTGATGCACGACCGGCCGCAGGGCCGGGGCTATGTGCGCCTGAGGGAAACCGGCGCGGGTCCGTGGGCGAAGCTGGGCGGTACGGCCGAAACGCCGGCGCATGAATTCCATTATGCGGGGTTGGAAAACCCGCCGCCCTCGCCGGTGTTCGCCTACGACGTCCTGCGCGGCCACGGCCTGGACGGTCGCCACGACGGCTTGGTGCACAAGAACCTGCTCGCGTCGTTTTCCCATCTGCGCGATACGGATGCGAACCACTGGGCGGGACGGTTCGCGACTTTCGTTCGTCGGTGCAAGCAGGCGGGGATCCCGGACATCCGCGTCGCCGCGCCCGAGCCCGAGGCGGCGCCGATCCGCCGCGAAGTGCGTCCCGCCCGCGCGCCGGCGCGCGTGCATCTCGTCGGCGCCGGTCCGGGCGACGCGGCGCTGCTGACGGTGCGGGCGCGGGATTTGCTGACGGAAGCCGATATCGTCGTCTACGACCGGCTGGTGTCGCACGAGGTTCTCGCCCTGGCGCGCCCGGGCGCGACCAAGATTTTCGCCGGCAAGGCCGCCCGCGCGCATTCGGTCAAGCAAGACGAAATCAACGAACTCCTGGTCCGTCTCGCCCGAACGGGGAAGAGAGTCGTGCGCCTCAAAGGCGGAGATCCGTTCATCTTCGGCCGCGGCCGCGAGGAGGCCCTCGCACTCGCCCGCAACGGCCTCGCCTTCGC
>CAYIQU010000493.1:0-1900 GCA_964365645.1 uncultured Hyphomicrobiales bacterium
CCCGGCCGCAACCCCGCATTGGAATTCGCGCCATGTCCACCCATCACGTCCACGAACAGTTGCACGAGGCGACCCATCACGCGACCGGACACGGCGATTCGCACCCCCCCAAACCCAAGGATTTCGCCCGGCGCGTCGCCATCCAGATCTCGGTGATCGCCGCGCTGCTCGCGGTTTCGGAAATGGGCGGCAAGAACGCCCAGAACACGGCGCTGATCAGCAACCAGGAAGCCGCCAACCTGTGGGCCTTTTTTCAGGCCAAGACCATCCGCATGACCACCATGGTCACGGCGGCCGAGTTGCTGGAAGCCGAAATGCCGCCCGCCGCCGACGCCAAGAAGGTCCAGGACCAGATCGCCAAGTGGAAAGGGGCCGCCGCGCGCTACCAGTCCGAGCCCGACACCGGCGAGGGCCGCAAGGAACTGGCCGCCCGGGCCAAGGCCGCCGAGAAGAAGCGCGACGACTCCCTCTCGGCCTACCATCAGTTCGAATACGGTTCGGCGGCGTTTCAGCTGAGCATCGTGCTGGCCTCGGCCGCGGTGGTGACGGGGGTGGCGATGCTGGCGCACATCTCGCTCGGCCTCGGCGTCGTCGGGCTGGCGTTCACCGCGCTGGGGACGTTCGCGCCGAACCTGCTGCATTTCTAGCGGATCGCGGCGAAATTCACGGCCGATTGTGTGACAACCGTCACTGATTGTTTCCTTCTTCCCGCCTATATCCGACGACGAAAGGGTTCCGGCCCAAGGCCGGAGGCCCATTCGTCGTTGAGGGAATCGAGGGAATCCGCGTCATGTCCACGTTCGAAGTCGCCGTTTACAACAAGGCCGTTCGCGCCAAGCTCAAGGCGGGCGAACACCACCGCGAGCTGAACGACGACTGGGCGGATATCCACTACGTCGAATTCAAGGCCGAGGATACGGCCGAGGCCCGGCGCAAGGCCGAGATCAAATTTCCCGTCGACCAGGGCTTCGTCATCGAAGCCGTCATGCCGGCCTGATTCTCCGCTTCTTTTCCGCCGACCTGTGACAAGCGTCACAGGAAAGACGCGTGATTCCCGTCACTTACAAATTTTCCAGGCGGTGCGAGGATGACGCCGTTCAAGGATGGCGCCCCTCGACGATGAAGAGCGGCGCCGGCGTCGGGCGGCCATCCGCCCGCAAGGAGGCGGCGATGTTGAGCATTCACGGCGTGCGGCGGGGCATGACCAGCTACCGGGTTCTTGTGTGCAACATGATCGCCAGGGAAAGGGCCGAGCTCGGCCTTCCGGTCGTCGAATCCTTAAGGCCGTGGATCAAGACGCGCGAAATGACGGTCGCGGCCGAAAACGAGACCGACGCCTGGGAAAAGGCCTTCGATCTGTTTCCGTCGGCCGAAGGCTATTTCATCGAATCGATCCAGCCGACCTAGAGCCGTTCCGGCGATCCCTTGGCGATTTCCGCGTCGCGCAGTTCATGGCGCTTGATCTTGCCGGTCGCGGTCATGGGCAGGCCGTCGCGGAACTCGATCCGGCGCGGGTACTCGTGGGGGCTAAGCCTGGTCTTGACGAAGGCGCGGATGTCGTCTTCCAAGGCCGCGCTCGGGGCGTGGCCGGGGTTCAGCACGATGAAGGCCGCGACCGCCTCGGTCCGGACCGGGTCGGGCACGCCGACCACGGCGGCCAGCGCCACCGCCGGATGGCGGCTCAGGCAGTCCTCGATCTCGCCCGGGCCGATGCGATAGCCGGCCGACGTAATAACGTCGTCGTCGCGGCCCAGGAACCAGAAATAACCGTCTTCGTCGCGGTGTCCCTCGTCGCCGGTCAACAGCCAGTCGCCGACGAATTTCTTTTCCGTCGCCGCCGGATTGTTCCAGTAGCCGAGGAACATGACCGGGTCGGGCCGGCGCACGGCGATCTTGCCGA
>CAYIQU010000494.1:0-1878 GCA_964365645.1 uncultured Hyphomicrobiales bacterium
TCAAGCGCGACACGGGCATCGAATATCTCATGGCCTTGATCGCCGGCAAAAACGAGGCCGAAACCCTGCGCGCCGAGCTGGAGGCGCGGCTGGCCCAAATCGACGACGATTACGCCTTCATTGCCGAGTGCAACATCGGCGGCGAGTTCATGGCCCCCGAAAAGATCGAGCGGGTCAAGAAAATCGCCGACGTCACCTGGAAACGGACCCTCGACGATCGCCTCGGCGTCGCCCATGAAGAATTGAAGCGCATGGAACGCTCGCCCAAGCCCGACCTGCCCGTCAACGAGCCGCTGTTGTCGGACAAGGACGCGCACATCTTCCCCCGCCCGTCGTCGTCTTATTACGCGCCGGACAACAAGTGGGGCTTCAAGATGGACGTGCCCCAGCACGAGTATAACCGCGGCGAGGTCTATAACCTGTGCATCGGCCGGGGCACGCTGACCGTCGAGGACCGCTTCAAGATCAACGAACACATGGTCCAAACCATCCGTATGCTGGGCGAACTGCCGTTCCCCAAACATCTGAAATCGGTGCCCGAATACGCCGGCGCCCACCATGAAACCCTGATCGGCACCGGCTATCCCCGCCGCCTGAAGAAAGAGGATATGTCGGTTCCGGCGCGAATCATGGCGATCGCCGACATTTTCGAGGCGCTGACCGCCGCCGACCGTCCCTACAAGAAGGCGAAGACGCTGAGCGAATCCATCAAGATCCTCTATTTCTTCAAGAAGGACCGGCACGTCGATGCCGAGTTGTTCGATCTGTTCCTGACCTCGGGCATCTATCTCGAATACGCCAAGAAATTCCTCAAGCCCGAACAGATCGACGCCGTCGACATCGCCCAATATATCGGCCCGATCCCGCCGCCGAAACCGCCCGGACCGAAACCGGCCCCCTGACTTTCGCCCTGATTCGGACGTAAGCCGTTGACGCCGCCGCCGCCGGCCCGTAGCTTTCCCCGCGCTTTTACCCGCTTAGTCCCGGTCGTCCATGTCCCTTCGCGAATTCGCTCCTCACTGCAACGCTTGGCCCTTCGTCGAAGCGCGCAACGTGCTGAAACGTTTCGCCGCGACGCCGCTGGCTGGCGCGCGCGGAGCGCACGACAAAGGCTATGTCCTGTTCGAGACCGGTTACGGTCCCTCGGGCCTGCCGCACATCGGCACCTTCGGCGAAGTCGCGCGCACCAGCATGGTCCGCCACGCCTTTTCGCTGCTGTCCGACATCCCGACCCGCCTGTTCGCCTTTTCCGACGATCTGGACGGCCTGCGCAAGGTGCCCGACAACGTGCCGAACCAGGACATGGTCGCCCGCTTCATCGGCGACAAGGCGACCACCTTCGGCACGCCCTTGACCTCGATTCCCGACCCGTTCGGCTGCTGCGAAAGTTTCGGCCACCACAACAACGGCCGCCTGCGCGCGTTCCTGGACGCCTTCGGCTTCGAATACGAATTCAAAAGCTCGACCGATTGCTACCGCTCCGGCCTGTTCGACGCGATGTTGCGCCGGGTCCTGGAGAAGCACCGGGAAATTCTCGATATCGTCCTGCCCGAACTGCGCGACGAACGCCGGCGCACCTATTGCCCGTTCCTGCCGGTCCGCGAACGGAACGGCCGCCTGCAAGTGCTGGAAGTCCCGGCGGTCGAATATCGGCCCCAGGACGGCACCGTCGTTTTCAAGGACGACGTCGAGGGTTTGTTCGAGGTGCCGGTCACCGGCGGCCACTGCAAGCTTCAATGGCGGGTGGACTGGGCGATGCGCTGGGCGGCGCTGGCCGTCGATTACGAAATGTCGGGCAAGGACCTGATCGATTCGGTTCGGCTCTCGAGCCGTATCTGCCGCGCCATCAAGGGCGATCCGCCGGTCAGCTTCACCTAC
>CAYIQU010000495.1:0-1875 GCA_964365645.1 uncultured Hyphomicrobiales bacterium
GGCGGAGGGGAGCCGCCTTCTGTCGGAGCGATCGAGAAGGCTGTGGTCGCTGGTCTTCAAGGCGACGCCCCGGCCGCTTGCTGCCTGGCGCCACGCTGACCCCTGGCGAGCGGCTCCGTCTTGAAATGGCATGAAGAAGTGCTCGACGCGGCAGGTCATGCGGCCGCCGCGCGCTTGGCCGCAGCGACGGGGAGTTTCTATCTGGCCGGGGGAACCGCTTTGGCCCTGCGGCTGGGCCATCGCGTTTCTCTGGACCTCGATCTATTCTCGGCCAAGAACGCGCTCGGCGCGGAGGAGCGGCGGACGTTATTCGATACCCTGAAGGCATCCGGCCCGCTCAAGATCAAAGCAGCGAAGGACGGGACGTGCCACCTCGATCTCGGCGGCACGCCGGTGAGCCTGTTCCATTACGCCTATCCGATGCTGGGGCGTCCTCAGTCCTGGCGCGGCCTGGAAGTCGCCTCGCTCGAAGACATCGCGGCGATGAAACTCAGCGCGGTCTTGGGCCGCGGCTCGAAAAAAGACTTCATCGATCTGTATGAACTCTGTCAGCGGCCGGGTTTGGACCGTGTCATGACCGCGGCGGGGCGGAAGTTCCCGCTGCATGCGGATTTTCCATTGCAGGCGGCTCGCGCCCTCTTGTATTTTGAGGACGCCGAGAAAGAACCGATGCCGCGAATGCTCGGCGCCACCACGTGGGAGGACATGAAGTCCTATTTTGAGAGCGCGATCCCGAAATATGTGAAGGCTCATTTGAAGGGGTGATGGGAGCCGCCATCTCAAGCCTAGATCCGAACGTCTCCGGGAATAGTTGGGAAACCCGCTGTGCGGAAATGCGTATCGAACGCGAAGGCGTGCCGCATCCCGGCCTGCCGCATCAGGGCGAAACTTGTCGCATCCACGAAGCTAAAGGCGTGCTCGGAGAAACGCTCCAGTATCGCGTAGGCTTGCTGCTCCAGATGCTCGGTCACGACCATGCGCTCCAGCTTGTTGCTGTGCGCCAGGGTGTCGAGAAACTGTTTCGCCTCCCGGTATCCCTTGGTGATACGCAGTAGCGTGTAGGTTTCTCCGATCACGAGGTTAGAAGTCACGAGCGAACGGCATCGTTCCAGAATCACCGGAAACACTTGGCGCGCTGCACTGTGATGCGCATCGTCGCTGACCTGGATCGCAAACCATGCCCCGCTGTCGACAAACACTCGGCCGAGGTTCACCGGCGGCGTTTCCGCTTGGCTTCGCCGAGGACCGCATCGTGGCGCCGCGAAACGTCCTTGCGCCCGATCGGGCCTGCCTGCCCAACGAGTTCGAGCAGCGGGTCGCTATTACCTGCTTCCCGACGTTGCAGAACTGACTCGACACCCTCGCGGACCAGCGTGGATTTCGATGCACCCAGCCGGCGCGCCAGGGCCTCCAGGCGCCGGTCCTGCTCTTCGCTCAAAAGAATCTGCACGCGAGTCATGGTCATCGCCTGATGTGTAACAGAGATGCATCGTTACACACCTTGCCCGGCGCGTCAAGAAATTCGGCCGATGCGGCCGGTCGTCCAATTCGCGTCTCCGGTTCCGAGAACCAAACAACGCGGCATATGGTTGACGGTTCGCCAGGCCGACGATAGAGTGCCGTTTGGTGAAAAAGGGCGTTTAAAATGCTTATCCGCATGCCTTCATCGAACGCGGGCAACTCAAGCATAAAGCACATGCCGCCTGAGGCGACTATAGGAAGAACATCATGACGACACTGGAAGTCAAATTATCCGAGCGCCTCGCGCGCGACGCGCGTAAGGCGGGTCTGCTCTCCGCCAAGGCGATCGAGAAACTGCTGCGCGATGCCATCCGCAAGCGCGCCGCCCGGGCTTTCCTCGCGGTCGCCGAGCGC
>CAYIQU010000496.1:0-1863 GCA_964365645.1 uncultured Hyphomicrobiales bacterium
CGTCGATTTCGCCCCGGCCGTCCTTGAGCTCGACCAAGGTCTTGACCACGGCGAGGACGTCCTCGCGGCGCAGCACGCGAACCGTGTCGTCGGTTTGGAAGCTCAAGCGAGCGTTCAGCTTCAACCGGCCGACGGCGGAGAGATCGTAGCGTTCGGAGTCGAAGAACAGTCCCTGGAACAGGGCTTCCGCCGTGTCCAGCGTCGGCGGTTCGCCGGGGCGCATGACGCGGTAGATGTCGATCAACGCTTCCTCGCGCGACGAGTTTTTGTCGACCTTCAGGGTGTTGCGGATATAGGGGCCGACGTTGACGTGATCGATGGCCAGAGTCGGAATCTCGTCGATCCCGGCCTCGGTCAGGGTTTCCATCGACGGGACGGTGATTTCATCGCCCGCCTCGGCGTAGATTTCGCCGGTCTTGGGATTGATGATGTCGCTCGCGACGTAGCGGCCGATCAGTTCCTCGTCGGGAACGATGATCTCTTCGAGGCCCTTTTCCTCAAGCTGACGCAGAAGACGCGGGGTCAACTTGGCGCCGGCTTCCGCCGCGACTCGTCCGGTCTTGGCGTTGACCATGTCGCGGATCAGTTTCACGTTCTTCATCCGCTCGGGCGAGAACGGCGTCAACCAGCCCTTCTTGGCGCGGGTAAACACGACGCGCGCGTAGAAATAATTGAGAATGTCGTCGGCGGACATGCCGCGGGCTTCCTGCGGCTCCATCCCCCGGCTTTCAATCTGGCGCTTGGCGCGCAGCTTGGCGGTCTTGTCGTCGTCGAGCGCCATCAACAGGGTCGACACCGGCAGCTTGCGGCGACGATCGATGCGCACATAGACCAAGTCCTTGGCGTCGAATTCGAAATCGAGCCATGAGCCGCGATACGGAATGACGCGCGCGGCGAACAGGTATTTGCCCGAGGAGTGGGTCTTGCCCTTGTCGTGATCGAAGAACACGCCCGGGCTGCGGTGCATTTGGGAAACGATAACGCGCTCGGTGCCGTTGATGATGAAGGTGCCGTTGGCCGTCATCAGGGGCATGTCGCCCATGTAGACGTCCTGCTCCTTGATGTCGCGAATCGAACGGGATTTGGTTTCCTCGTCCACGTCCCAGACCACAAGGCGCAACGTCACCTTAAGCGGGGCGGCGTAGGTCATGCCGCGCTGCTGGCACTCCTCGACGTCGTACTTCGGTTCCTCGAACTCGTACTTGACGAATTCGAGCGTGCCGCGTTCGGAAAAATCCTTGATCGGGAAGACGGACTTGAAAACGGCCTGCAGGCCGGTATCCGTGTGCTGGGCGGGCGGAACGTCGCGCTGCAGGAACTGCTCGTAGGAGCTTTTCTGCACCTCGATCAGGTTCGGCATTTCCGCGGCCGCCACCAGGCGGCCAAAATATTTGCGCACACGCTTGCGGCCGGTAAAAGAGCTTGCCATTTTTCGCATGTCCTCGCGTTTGTCCAGTTCGGTTCCGTTCCATGTCGCCCCACGCGGACAGCCGCGTCCGCGGGCGACGGGAACTCCGTCAGGCGCTTCGGGAACGATTGTCCGTTCCCTCACGCGAAAGACGCATCCGCTTTACCGGCCGCGGCAGGGCCCATGCGGGCGGATGCGAGAGTCTTCGGCGGCCGGCCGGGGCGTCGATCGCCCCGGCCGAAACCGCCGTCGTCGGTATTACTTCAGTTCAACCTTGGCGCCGGCGGCTTCCAGCTTCTTCTTGATTTCCTGGGCCTCTTCCTTTTTGACGCCGTCCTTCACGGTCTTCGGCGCGCCTTCGACCAAGTCCTTGGCTTCTTTCAGGCCGAGGCTGGTGATGGCGCGGACTTCCTTGATGACGTTGATCTTGTTGGCGCCCGCGTTGGCGAGGACGA
>CAYIQU010000497.1:0-1854 GCA_964365645.1 uncultured Hyphomicrobiales bacterium
ATGGGGGCATATGAATGCCGCACCGCACAAAAAATATTGCATTTGCAAATAGTTAGTACGATAGGGTAGGTACTCTCCTACCCGAGAGCAGCGTTGTCGGGTGATCCTTTGTATGCATGAATCCCCGTCGCCTTAACAAATTTGCATACAATTTATCGAAGGAATCCCCGCCTATGACCCGTCGCCCCGGCCGTCATTTCCTCAACATTCCAGGCCCGACCAACGTGCCCGATCGCATCCTGCGCGCCATCGACCAAGCGGTCATCGACCATCGTAGCGCCGAATTTGGCCAACTCGCGCTTCGCGTGCTGGGCGAGGTCAAGAAGGTCTTCAAGACCAAGGGACCGGTGGTGATCTTTCCCTCCTCGGGCACCGGGGCGTGGGAAGCGGCGATGGTCAACACCTTGTCGCCCGGCGATGGCGTCCTGATGTACGAGGTCGGCCAGTTCGCCACCCTTTGGGCGGATATGGCCAAGAATCTCGGCCTCAAGGTCGATTTTATCGCTAGCGACTGGCGCACCGGCGTCGAGGCCGACAAGATCGAGGAAAAGCTCCGCGCCGACAAGGCCCACGCGATCAAGGCGGTGTGCGTGGTCCACAACGAAACCGCGACCGGCATCACCTCCAACGTCGTCCAGGTCCGCCATGCGATGGACCGCGCCAATCATCCCGCGCTCCTGATGGTGGACACGATCTCGTCGCTCGCCTCGATCGACTATCGCCACGACGAATGGGGCGTGGACGTGGCGATCGGCGGCTCGCAGAAAGGCCTGATGCTGCCGCCCGGGATCAGCTTCAACGCCATCGGCGCGCGTGCGCTCGAAGCCAACAAAACCGCGCGCCTTGCGCGCGCCTACTTCGATTGGCAGGGAATGCAGGAGCCGAACAAGTCCGGGTTCTTCCCCTACACGCCGGCGACCAATCTGCTCTATGGGCTCGAGGAAGCGATCAAGATGCTGTTCGAGGAAGGCCTCGACAACGTTTTCGCCCGCCACGAGCGCCTGGCCGAAGCGACCCGGCGCGCGGTCCAGGCCTGGGGGCTCGAAAACCAATGCGTCAATCCGGCCGAGTACTCCGCGACCATCACCGCGATTCGCATGCCCGAAGGCCATGACGCCGACAAACTGCGCGGCGTGATCCTGGAAAAGTTCAACATGGCGCTGGGCGCCGGCCTCGCCAAGGTCAAAGGCAAGGTCTTCCGGATCGGGCACTTGGGCGATTTCAACGACCTGATGCTCGCGGGTGCCCTCTCGGGCGTGGAGATGGGTCTGTCGCTGGCCGGCGTGCCGTTCCAGCGCGGCGGCGTCGACGCCGCCCTCGACTTTCTCGCCCACGGCGACGCGGCCCAATCGGCGGCCAAACCGAAACGCGTCGCGCGGGCCTAAATCGACGCAATACCTCGCGTTTCAAGGCCCGGGGCGATAGTCCCGGGCCTTAATCTTTTGCACTATGGCACCTGTTCTGACAGGATTGCATGCAATCGAAGTCGGGGAAGCCTGGCCATGAGCCGTCGCGCGGGGCGCCATTTTCTCAACATTCCGGGCCCGACCAACGTGCCCGAGCGCGTGCTGAGCGCCACCCATCAGGCGGTCATCGACCACCGCAGCGCCGATTTCGCCGAGCTCGCCCTCGGCCTGTTCGGCGACCTCAAAAAGGTCTTCAAGACCCAGGCCCCGGTGGCGATCTTTCCGTCCTCGGGGACCGGGGCGTGGGAAGCGGCGCTGGTCAACACCCTTTCGCCCGGCGACACCGTTCTGATGTACGAGGTCGGCCAGTTCGCCGCGCTTTGGGTGGCCTTAGCCAAGAAACTCGGCCTCAAGGTCGAACTGATCGCCGGCGACTGGCGCACCGGCG
>CAYIQU010000498.1:0-1852 GCA_964365645.1 uncultured Hyphomicrobiales bacterium
GAGGACGAACCCGCGCTGGCCCGGCAAGTGGCCGAGGCGTTGCGCGCGGCGGGCTTCGCCGTCGACGCCGCCGCCGACGGCGAGGAAGGCCACTTCCTCGGCGACACCGAACCCTACGACGCGGTGATCCTCGACCTCGGCCTGCCCAAGATCGACGGCGCCACCGTGCTGCGCCGCTGGCGCGCGGCGGGCCGCGCGATGCCGGTCTTGATTCTCACCGCGCGCGACGCCTGGTCCGACAAGGTCGCCGGACTCGATGCCGGCGGCGACGATTACCTGACCAAGCCCTTTCACATGGAGGAACTGCTGGCCCGCGTCCGGGCGCTGGTGCGCCGCGCCGCCGGGCGGGCGGAACCGATCCTGCGCGCCGGCGCGGTCGAGCTGGACACGCGCACCGGCCGGGTTCACGTCGCCGGCCGGCCGGTCGAGATGACGGCGCAGGAATTGAAGGTGCTGTCTTATTTGATGCACCACCAGGGGCGCGCGGTGTCGCGCACCGAATTGGCCGAACACATCTACGGCCACGACGACGAGCGCGATTCCAACACCATCGAGGTCTTCGTCGGCCGGCTGCGGCGCAAGCTGGGCGAGGACGCCATCCGCACCCATCGCGGGCGCGGCTACGGCATCGGCGCGGGCGGCGATGACTGACCGTCCTTCTCCTTCCGGGCAATCCCTCAGCCTGCGGCTGTCCGTGTTCGCGCTGGCCTGGATCGCGCTGACGCTGGCGCTGGCGGGCGTTTTCCTGGCCGGGATGTTCCGCGACCACGTTCGCCGCGCCTTCGAGGCCGAACTTTCCGACCACGCCGCGCAGATCGTCGCGCTGGCCGAATTCGACGACGCCGGGCGCGTGCGGCTGAAGGGCGCGCCGGCCAATCCGGAATTCGAACGGCCGCTGTCGGGCTGGTACTGGCGCCTGGCCGGCGCGGGCGGCGACGTCGCGCGTTCGCGCTCGCTGTGGGACCGGGACTTGGCCGTGCCCGCCGTCGCCGACGGCGCGGGATCGTTCGTCGCCGGGCGCGGCCCGCGCGGCGAGGCGCTGGTCATCGGGGTCCGCGTCCTGTCGCTGCCCGAGGCGCCGGGGCCGGTGACGCTGGCCGTCGCCGGGCCGGAAAGCCATGTCGCCGATCCGTTGCGGCGGTTCGTCGTCGCGCTGGCGGGCGGCCTCGGCCTGCTCGGCGCGGGGCTGGCGCTGGCGGTCGCGGTCCAGGTGCGCGCCGGGCTGGCGCCGCTGCGCCGGATGCGGGCGGCGGTGGCCCACGTGCGCGCCGGCCGGCGCGAGAAAGTGGGCGGACCCTTTCCCGCCGACGTGCAGCCGTTGGCCGACGAAATCGATTCCCTGATCGCGCACAACAGCGCGGTGATCGGCCGGGCGCGGAGCCAGGCCGCCGATCTGGCGCACGCCTTGAAGACGCCGCTGGCGGTGAGCGAGAACGAGGCGGCGGCCTTGGGCGGCACGCCGGGCGAGACGTTGCGAAGCCAGGCGGCGGTCATGGGCGCGCGGATTCGCCGGCACTTGGCCCGCGCGCGCGCCGCCGGGGCCCGGAACGTTCTCGGCATGGCGACGCCGGCGGCGCCGGTGGTCGAGGATCTCGTCCGCGCGCTCGCCCGCCTGCACCCGGACCGGGACATCGCGACGCGCCTTGAGGCGCCGGACGCGGTGTTCGCGGGCGAACGGGAAGACCTGCTCGAAATGCTGGGCAACCTCGCCGAGAACGCCTGCGCCTGGGCGCGGCGCGCGGTGCGCCTGACGGCGCGCGCGGCGGCGCGCGACGCGGCCGGCGGCGGCGCGCGGCTGATCGCGATCGTCGAGGACGACGGCCCCGGCATCCCCGCGCCGGTGCGCGACGCG
>CAYIQU010000499.1:0-1848 GCA_964365645.1 uncultured Hyphomicrobiales bacterium
GCGCCGATGTTTGAATTCGTCTCGAAGGCCCTGCTTTCCCTCGTGCTCGACAAGCGCGCCCGGGATGCGCTGGATGTCGCGAAGATCCCCGACCAGCCCGCCGCCGGATCGGGCGCGGGGGGCCGGGCGGCGCCGCCCGCGGCTTCCCAAGCAAAAGCGCCTCCGGCCATGACCGACCAGCGTCGGGAATTAATCCGCCAGGCCCTCGATGTTCAGCGATCCAAGCAGCATGTTTTCGACGAATTAAGCGAGGACGCCAAGGTCAAGCTTATGATCACGGCGGCCAGGGCGATGCGAATCCCCCCCGACGAACTCGAGCGCAGCCTTTCGCAACGCCGCCGCCCCGGCGGCGGCAAGCCCTAAAACCTCCCTATTTGCCGGACATGGGGAAAATCCCCGGTTTGACAAAGGCATCGGACGCACCCAACATCGGGGGCACGCCTGCCGGAACGGGAGCCCCGAGTGACCGCCGCCCAAGAAGTCGAAACGCTGAAGAAGGAATTGACCGGCCTGTTCCGCTATATCCAGCGGGTCCGGCAGGAAATCGCGGCCATCTATCAGCCGGCCGAGGACGAACATCGTTTCAACAGCATCGCCGAACAGCTCGACGCCGTGGTCAAGGCGACCGAGAAAGCCACCGACACCATCATGGCGGCGATGGAAACCAACGACAGTCTGGTGATGGAAATCAAGAAGATGGTCCGCGATCCCGCCGTCGCCGCCAAACTCGACAAGATTTCCGAGAACGGCGCGGCGGTGTTCGAGGCCTGTTCGTTCCAGGACATTACCGGCCAGCGCATCAACAAGGTCGCCAAGTCGCTGACCTACGTCGAGACCCACGTCAATCTTCTGATCAACGTCTGGGGCAAGGACGTCGTGGAAAAGACCGAGGTCAAAGTCGACAAGGAAAAGTCCGCCGACGAGAAACTGTTGCATGGACCGCAACTCTCCGGCAAGGGCGTCTCCCAGGACGAAATCGACAAGCTTTTTCGGTAACGCCTTTTACCGCGCCAAGGCGCGCGTCTTTGATTACCGCGCCAAGGCGCGCGTGGCGGCTTCCAGGCCGTCCAGCGTGGTCGGATACATCCGCCCGCCCATGATCCGCCGCACCATGCCGATCGACGCCGTCGTTCCCCACCATTGCGGCGGCACCGGATTGAGCCACGCGGCCTTGGGGTAGACGTCCAAAAGGCGCTGCACCCACACCGCGCCCGGTTCCTCGTTCCAATGCTCGACGCTGCCGCCCGGGTGCATGATCTCGTAGGGACTCATGGAGGCATCGCCGACGATCAGCACGCGATAGTCGGACGGATAGGTGCGCAGCACCTCGGACGTCGGGATCGTCTCGGCATGACGGCGGGCGTTGTCCCGCCACACCCGCTCGTAAAGGCAATTGTGGAAGTAGAAATATTCGAGGTGCTTGAATTCCGAACGCGCGGCCGAGAACAGCTCCTCCATCAGGCGCACGTGCATGTCCATCGACCCGCCGATGTCGAGGAACAACAGCACCTTGACCGCGTTGTGCCGCTCGGGAACCATCCGCACGTCGAGCCAGCCACGGCGCGCGGTGGAGCGGATGGTGTCGGGCAAATCCAGTTCCCGGGCCGCCCCCTCGCGGGCGAAGCGGCGCAGCCGGCGCAGCGCGATCTTGATGGTGCGCACGCCGATTTCGACTTGGTCGTCCAGGTTCCTGAACTCGCGCCTGTCCCAAACCTTGACGGCGCGGTAATTGCGGTTTCCGTCCTGGCCGATCCGCACGCCCTCGGGGTGATAGCCGTAGGCGCCGAAGGGCGAGGTGCCGGCGGTGCCGATCCACTTGCTGCCGCCCTGGTGGCGGCCCTTCTGCTC
>CAYIQU010000500.1:0-1846 GCA_964365645.1 uncultured Hyphomicrobiales bacterium
TGATGTTCCATTTTTCCTTGGCGAACTTGGCGAAGTCCGCCAGCGTCGGGTCGGTCAAGGTCTTCGCGACCGGAGTGATCAGGACCAGTTCGTTCTCGATCGCGGGTGCGGTTTGGGCCGTCACCGGAGGCACCGCGACAAGCAAGCCGGTCAGCGCGAGGGCGAGCATCTTCAATGGTCGAGCCATGGCACTCCCCTTTTCAAAAAAAGATCGATTGTGACCGTCCCATCATACGCACAACGCGATCACGATATTTGATTCAAATCAATTATTAGGGGAGTTAACGGCCAGGGGCGCGGAAATGGCGGGATTTTTAGCCCTCCGAAGCCCCGGCCGGGTCGCCGTTCATAGGATGCCCTGAAGCTCGGGCCCCGTCGGATGGGCCAGCAATTCGGCCATCGCCACGTCGATATCGACGCCGTGGTGAAGCACCCGGTCGACCACCGAGGGAATCGCCAGGTCGATGCCGAGACGCCGGCCGAGTTCGGCCACGGCTTCGGCCGAGGCCACGCCCTCCGTCACCGCCCTGCGCTCGGCCAGGATATCGGCGAGTTTGCGTCCCTCGCCGAGCGCCACGCCGAGCGACGTATTGCGCGATTCCAAGCCCGTGCACGTGAGAACCAAGTCGCCGATACCGGCGAGCCCCATCAGATTGGCCGGATTGCCGCCTTTCGCGCGCGCCAGCAGCGCCATTTCGTAAAGTCCCCGGGTGATGAGCAAAGCGCGCGTGCCCGAGCCGAGTTTGCGTCCGATGGCGATGCCGCAGGCGATCGCGAGAACGTTCTTGAGCGCCCCGCCGATGGTGGCGCTGATCGGATCGTCGGTCGTGTAGACCCGGAAGGTCCGAGTGCCGAGGGACCGCGCCAAACGCTCGGCGAGGGCTCCGTCGGCGCAAGCGAGCGTGACGCCGATCGGCAGTCCGGCCGCGACCTCGCGGGCGAAGGACGGCCCCGCGAGAACCGCGATCGGCGCTTCGGGCAGGGTTTCCGCCAGGATTTCGGGCATGAGCGCGCAGGTTCCGCGCTCGATCCCCTTGGCGCACGAAACCACCGGAATTCCCGGCCGCAACAACGGTTGCATCCGTTGCGCGACCGCGCGGAAAAACTGGGAGGGCACCACCAGCAGCACGACGTCGGCGCCGTGTACCGCCTCGGCCAAGTCGGTCGTTGCCGCGATCCCGCTGTCGACGGGAATATCCGGAAGAAAGAGCGGGTTGCCCTTGCCGGCGTTGATCGCCGCCGCGACTTCCGGCTCGCGCGCCCACACCATGACCTCTTGGCCCGCGCGCCGCGCGGCGCACGCCATCGCCGTTCCGAATGAACCGGCGCCGATCACGGCCGTCTTGCCCATGGTTCACCTCGGTGACGGCATATCGCGCTTATCCGCATTCGCCGTTTCCGATGCACGGGTATCATGGGCGCGAGGCGACGGGATTGACTCGGGTCAAGAACGTTTTGTCGAGAACCGCCGCCGGGTGAGATGGCCTTATCCCCTGTTGAAAAACCTGGAAGCCACTGAGGCACGGAAAGGGGATTCATTAATCTTGAACAAATTATCTTGTTTTAGGTTAATTTCTGGGCCTAGGCTTGTACGGTTCCATTTGGAATGTAATATTCTTTCCCAACGAGCGACGAGGGGCCGTAGATCCCCGTCCGCTCCAGGGGAGGTTCCATCGCCATGGCTAAAGCGCCCAAAGGGCCGAAACCCGGCAACGCCGAGACCGGCGCCGGGAACGAAAGCACGCCCGAGGAACTTCTCGAATTCTACCGCCAGATGCTGCTGATCCGCCGCTTCGAGGAAAAGGCGGGCCAGCTGTACGGCATGGGCCTGATCGGCGGCTTCTGC
>CAYIQU010000501.1:0-1831 GCA_964365645.1 uncultured Hyphomicrobiales bacterium
GGCCGCTGGTGACGCTGACGCGCGCCACGACGCTGGACGGCCGCATCGCCACCGACAAGGGCGAAAGCCGCTGGATCACCGGCGAGGCCGCGCGGGCGCGCGCGCACCTCTTGCGCGCCGAACATGACGCCGCCCTGGTCGGCGTCGGCACCGCGCTCGCCGACGACCCTGAATTGACGTGCCGCTTGCCCGGCTTCGCCGCGCGCCAGCCGGTGCGCATCGTCCTCGACGGCCGGTTGCGCCTCGATCCCGGATCGCGCCTGGCCCGCACCGCCCGCGCGACGCCGACCTGGGTCGTGACCGCCCTAAACGCCGACACGAACAAGACGGGCGCGCTTGCCGCGCTGGGCGTCGAGATCGTTGCTTGCGCCGCCGACAACGAAGGGCGGCCCGACGTTTCCGCCGCGCTCGCCGAACTGGGGCGACGGGGCCTGACCCGCGTGCTGGTCGAAGGCGGCGGAACGGTCGCGGCGGCGTTCCTGAAGGCCGACGCGGTCGACCGCATCGCCTGGTTCCAGGCGCCCGCGGTGCTGGGCGGCGACGGCCGGCCCGCCCTAGGCCCGCTGGCGCTGCCCTCGATCGCCGCCATGCCCCGGTTCGAGCCCATGGCCCGGCAGGCGGCGGGCGAGGATGGCCTTGTCACGCTCCGCCGGATAGACCAATAAAGAGACTCCATGTTCACCGGCATCATCACCGATTTGGGCCGCGTGCGGGCGATCAAGCCCGGCGGGGACGCGCGCTTCGAATTCGAGACCGGTCTCGACACCGGCTCGCTGGCGCTTGGCGCCTCGGTCTGCTGCTCGGGCGCGTGCCTGACGGTCATCGACCGTGGGCCGGGCTGGTTCGCCGCCCAGGTCTCGGCGGAAACGCTGTCCAAGACGACGCTGAAAAGTTGGCGCGCGGGCACGCCGGTCAATTTCGAGCGCGCCCTGAAAGCGGGCGACGAATTGGGCGGTCATATCGTCACCGGCCACGTCGACGGCACGGCGACGCTTGCGTCCAGGCGCGAAGAGGGGGAGTCGCTGCGCCTGGTCTTCGCCGCCCCGGAACACCTCGCCCGCTTCGGCGCCGCCAAGGGCTCGGTCGCCCTCGACGGCGTGTCGTTGACCGTCAACGAGGTCATGGGCCGCGAATTCGGCGTCAACCTGATTCCCCACACCCGCGCCGCGACGACGCTGGGCGGGCTTGCGCCGGGCGACGCCGTGAACCTGGAAATCGACCCTCTCGCGCGGTATGTTGCGCGCCTTCTGGAGAAGGACTAGCGCCCCATGCCGCACCGCGAATTCCTGTCGCCCATCGACGACATCATCGAGGAGGCCCGCAACGGCCGGATGTTCGTTCTCGTCGACGACGAGGAGCGCGAGAACGAGGGCGACCTCGTTATCCCGGCGCAGATGGCGACGCCGGAAGCGATCAACTTCATGGCCAAGTACGGGCGCGGGTTGATCTGCCTGTCGCTGACCTCGCAGCGGGTGCGCGACCTGCAATTGCCGGCGATGGCCCGCCACAACGCTTCGCGTCATCAGACCGCGTTCACGGTATCCATCGAGGCGCGCGAAGGCGTGACCACCGGCATCTCGGCGTCCGACCGCGCCCGCACCATCGCGGTCGCCATCGATCCCTCCAAGGGACACACCGACGTCGCCACGCCGGGTCATATTTTTCCGCTGGAATCGCGCGACGGCGGCGTTTTGGTGCGCGCCGGCCACACCGAGGCGGCCGTCGACATCGCGCGACTGGCGGGACTCAATCCGTCGGGCGTGATCTGCGAGATCATGAATGAAGACGGCACCATGGCCCGCCTGCCGGACCTGGTCGCCTTCGCCCGGCA
>CAYIQU010000502.1:0-1816 GCA_964365645.1 uncultured Hyphomicrobiales bacterium
CAAATGCGATCGTTCCGACGCCAACAAGACGATCAGCGACTTGAAGGGCATGTTGTCCCTCGAAACCCGCCTCGGCGGACACAAGGCGGGCTCGTGGAAGGTGCGCGTCATGCCGACCAGCGCCGAGAAGGGCCAAGGGATCGAGGATTTGCTCAAGATCATCGACGCGCACCGCGACCATCTGCGCCAGAGCGGCGAGATGAACGCCCGCCGCCGTCGCATCCTGGAAACGCGGATTTTGAAAACCGCCGAGGACATCGTCCGCGCCCGTTTCCGCGCCAGCCGCGAAAGCCACGTCGCCGACGTGGTCGCCAAGGTCGCGGCGCGCACGTCCGATCCCCACGCGGCGGCGGTTCGCTTGCTCAAAGCCTTTCACGGAGATTGATTCCATGGCCAAATCAAAAACAACGAAGAAAAGTCGGCGCGCGAATCCGCTTAAAGGCATGAGTCGAGATCAAGTCGCCCGCGCGTTGCGCGCGTGGGAAAAGAACGAACTCGGCGAATTCACGCGCCGCCAGCCCGAGGCGCGCGACGACTACAAGACCGCGTCGGGAATTCCCTTGAAGCGCGTCTACACGCCGCTCGACGTCGATCCGGACCGCTTCGCCGACCTCGGCCTGCCCGGCCAGTATCCCTTCGCGCGCGGGCCGTATCCGACCATGTATCGCGGCCGTCTGTGGACCATGCGCCAGATCGCCGGTTTCGGCACCGGCGCCGACACCAATGCCCGTTTCAAGTACCTGATCTCCCAGGGGCAGACGGGACTCTCGACCGATTTCGACATGCCGACCCTGATGGGCTACGACTCCGATCATCCCATGGCCGAAGGCGAGGTCGGCCGCGAGGGCGTCGCGGTCGATACGCTGGCCGACATGGAAGCGCTGTTCGACGGCATCGACCTCGAAAACATTTCCGTGTCGATGACCATCAATCCGTCGGCGTGGATTCTGATGGCCATGTACGTGGCGCTGGCGCAAAAGCGCGGCTACGACTTGCACAAGCTGTCGGGCACGATCCAGAACGACATCCTCAAGGAATACGTTGCCCAGAAGGAATGGATCTTCCCGCCGCGGCCCTCGATGCGGATCGTGCGCGACACCATCGTCTACGGCGCGCGCCACATGCGCCGCTACAACCCGGTCAACATTTCCGGCTATCACATGTCGGAAGCCGGCGCGACGGCGGTGCAGGAAGCCGCCTTCACCATCTGCAACGCCATCGCCTACGTGGAAGAAGTGGTCAAGGCGGGCGTGCCGGTGGACGACTTCGCGCCCCGGCTGTCGTACTACTTCGTCAGCCAGGCGGATTTCCTCGAAGAGGTCGCCAAGTTCCGCGCCGCGCGCCGCGCCTACGCCCGGGTGATGAAGGAACGCTTCGGCGCCAGGAAGCCGGAATCGATGCGCCTGCGCTTCCACTGCCAGACGGCGGCGGCGACCCTGACCAAGCCGCAGTACAAGGTCAACCTGATGCGGACCGCGTACCAGGCGCTGGCGGCGGTCATGGGCGGGGCGCAGAGTTTGCACACCAACGGCCTCGACGAGGCGTTCGCGATCCCGACCGAGGAGGCGATGCGCTTGGCGCTGCGCACCCAGCAGGTGATCGCCGACGAAACCAACGTCGCTTCGGTGATCGATCCGCTGGGCGGGTCGTATTGCATCGAGGCGCTGACCGACGAGATCGAGCGCCGCATCATGGCGATCGTCGCCGAAGTCGACGCGATGGGCGGCACGCTGAAGGCGATCGAGCAGGGCTGGTTCCAGAAGGAGATCGCGGACTCGGCCTACGACTACGCGCTGCGCAAGGCGAGCGGCGAGCG
>CAYIQU010000503.1:0-1812 GCA_964365645.1 uncultured Hyphomicrobiales bacterium
GTACAATTTCGGTTCGACCTCGGCGATGGTCGAGAACTTGAAATCGTCATAGACGATATGCTCGTACATGTCGTCGGTCATGATCCACACCTGCGGGTGCTTCAACAGCACGGCGGCCAGCGCCTTCAAATCGGCGGCGGTGTAGGCGGCGCCCGTCGGGTTGGACGACGAGTTCAAGATCAGCCATTTGGTCTTGGGTGTAATGGCGCGCTCCAGATCGGCGGCTTTGAGCTTGAAGCCGCTTGCGGCCGGACAGGCGACGGGCACCGGCGCGCCCTCGGCCAACGCCACCATGTCCGGGTACGACACCCAATAGGGCGCGGGGATGATGACCTCGTCGCCCGGGTTCACGGACGCCATCAGGGCGTTATACAGAACCTGCTTGCCGCCGGTGCCGACCGTGATCTGTTCGGGCTTGTAGGACAAATGGTTCTCGCGCTCGAACTTGGCGCAAATGGCGCGGCGTAGTTCCAGCGTGCCCTGGACGTCGGTGTACTTGGTCTCGCCCCGGTCGATGGCGGCCTTGGCGGCGGCCTTGATGTGGTCGGGCGTGTCGAAATCGGGCTCGCCGGCGCCGAGGCCGATCACGTCGCGGCCGGCCGCCTTCAACTCGCGCGCCTTCTGGGTGACGGCGATGGTGGGCGAGGGCTTGATGCGCGACAAACGCTTGGCGACGATGGACATCTGGAAAATCCCGGTTCGAGAAAAGGGGGCGGCAACCGGGGGCGAAAGCTAAGCTTCCCGGCCTTGGATGGCAACGCCGAATCGAAGGCGTGCGGGCGAATCCCCGCGCGCATCGAATAACGCGCGTACCCCCTGGCGTTCGGGCCGTTCGCCTTCCACAATTGGGGACATGATCGTCCCCGCCGCCCCGAATCCGTCCGTCTTCATCGCGCCCAAGCGCGCGCCGCTGGCCGACGGCCGGCGGTTCAGGCTCGTTTCCGACTACGACCCGGCGGGCGACCAGCCCCAGGCCATCGTCGCGCTCACCGAAAGCGCGCGGGCCGGCGAGCGCGACCAAGTCCTGCTCGGCGTCACCGGATCGGGGAAAACGTTCACGGTCGCCCACGTCATCCAGAACCTGCAGCGCCCGACCCTGGTGCTGGCGCCCAACAAGACGCTGGCCGCCCAGCTTTACGCCGAGATGAAGGGGTTCTTCCCCGACAACGCGGTCGAGTACTTCGTCAGCTACTACGACTACTACCAGCCCGAGGCCTACGTGCCCCGCACCGACACCTACATCGAGAAGGATTCGGCGGTTAATGAACAAATAGATCGGATGCGCCATTCCGCGACCCGCGCGCTGTTGGAGCGCAGCGACACCATCATCGTCGCCTCGGTTTCCTGCATCTACGGCATCGGCGCGGTCGAGACCTATTCGGAAATGGTGCTGACGCTGGCGACCGGAGCGCGGATCGAGCGGGGCACGCTCCAGAAGCGCCTGGTCGAGTTGCAATACCGGCGCAACGACCACGACTTTTTCCGCGGCGCCTTTCGCGTCCGCGGCGACGTGGTCGAGATCTTTCCCTCGCACCTCGAGGACCGCGCCTGGCGCATTTCGCTTTTCGGCGACGAGATCGAAGGGCTTTGGGAGGTGGACGCGCTCACCGGCGAAAAGGCGGCGGCGCTTCCCGCGATTACCGTTTTTCCCAACAGCCACTACGTCACCCCGCGCCCGACGCTGGTCCAGGCGATTCCCAAGATCAAGGAGGAGTTGAAGGAGCGAATTACATGGTTCCTCGCCCAAGGCCGGCATCTGGAGGCGGAACGGGTGCAGAGCCGCACCATGCTCGATATCGAGACGCTGGAAAC
>CAYIQU010000504.1:0-1797 GCA_964365645.1 uncultured Hyphomicrobiales bacterium
AGATGGCAGGCAACCCGATCAAGATGGCGGCGTTCCCCGACCCGACGACGCGCGGCGCCGCGCCCGAGCTGGACGCCGACCGCGCGCGGATACTCAAGGAATTGGGGCTATAAGCCCCCCCGGATATCACATCCGCCAGACGAACAGGCGCCCGCCGCGCCAGTCGCCCAAGTCGATGGTTTCGTCCGGTGTTTCGCCGGGAACCTCGAAGGTGTTGGAGACGAACAGGCTGCCCGGCTTCATTTCGGCGCGCGCCTGGCGGAACAGCTCGGCCATCGGCGCGGGCGAGAGAAAGGCGTAGACCAGGTCGTAGCCGGCGAGGCTGCTGCGCCGGAAATCGCCGTAGACCACGTGGGCGTGGGGCAAGCCGGCGAAGGTCGTGCGCAGCCACGACAGCGCCAGCGGCAACGGCGCGGATTCGATGCCGACGAATTCCCCCTCGCCGCGCCGGCCGGCCAGCCACAGCACCGTGCCGCCGAAGCCGCTGCCGAGATCGACGAACCGCGCGTCGGGCTTGTCGGGCAACAGGCGCAGCAGTTCCTCCTTCGCCCGCCGGCCGGACAAGTACAGCGGCACCTGGCCGCGCAGCGCGTTCCAGTAGAGCAGCACCAGCCCGGCGAAGGCGGCGAGATAAATCCAGCCCGGCAGGCGGAACGTCAGCGCCAGCCCGGCCAGCGGCGGCAGTACCAGGTTGATGGGAATCCACCAGCGATCCAGGTGGAACCGGATGCCGACGAGGGCCGCCGCGATCCCCTGCCCGGTCAGGACCAGCAGCAAGGGCAGAGGCTCGCCGAAGGCGTACTCGACCGTGAACGAGGTGCCGAACGCCGCCATGGCGCCGGCCCCTTGCGCGATCAGGGCGGCGAACAGGGGCACGCCCCGGCGGCCGGGAAGCTCGGCGAACAGGGCGCCGGACAGCGGATTCGGGTTCATGTCAATTCCTCTCCTGGGCGGCGATAGCGGCCGCCGAGATACAACAGCGGAAGGCGCGCGGGATCGACGCTCAACCGTTCGACCCGGCCGATGACGATGACGTGGTCGCCGCCCTCGTGACAGGCCGTCCGGGCGCATTCCAGGTTGGCGACGCAGCCTTCCAGGATCGGCGCGCCGCTGGCCCAGGTGGACCAGGACACGCCGCGGAAGCGGTTCTCGCCGACGCGGGAAAAGGCCACCGACAGGTGGCGCTGGCTTTCGGAAAGGACGTTGACGGCGAAATGGCCGGCGGTTTCGAAAACACTCAGCGCCCGGGTCGCCTTGGCGAGGCAGACCAGGATCAGCGGCGGGGCGAGCGAAAGCGAGGCGAAGGCGTTCACCGTCACGCCTTCGGGCCGGCCCGGCGCGCCCAGCGCCGTCACCACCGTCACCCCGGTCGCGAACCGGCCCAGCGCGCGGCGGAACTCGGTCGGGGACACGGGGTTCGGGGGGGCGGGCGGTCTCATGGGGTCGGCCCGGGGGCGAATCTGGTCATGTTCCGGTCATGAAGAGAAGGCAAGCTCGATTCGGTCGAGACCGTTCAGGATAAGGAAGAAAAAAGTCCGTTAAAAGAGGGGGTTGAACGGCATCGGGACCCCGATAACGCTTGAGTTTGGCCGCTCCCCAAACTAGCGTTCGACCAGGGAAAGACAAGACCGGATGCGCTCCTCGGGCCGGAGGTCGGCGGCGGCTTTGGGGGCGGGGCGGAAACGGGCGAAAACGGGACGGATCTGGGGACACAATGTTTTTCGCCATCGGTCTGATCGTCGTCTTCGGCAGCGTCGTCGGCGCGTACTCCGTCCACGGCAATCTCGCCGTCCTGTG
>CAYIQU010000505.1:0-1147 GCA_964365645.1 uncultured Hyphomicrobiales bacterium
CGCCGAGGGAAGGGGCGTCCTTTTGCGCGTGGGCGGCGGCGGCTCGATTCTGGCGCGCGTCACCTATTCCCCCGACGATCCGTCCTTCAACAGCTCAAGTTCCGGCGCGACCAAGAACCTGATGGGCCTTGTCGGCGCGTCCGTCGCCGACGTCTTGCTGCAACTGTTCGGCCTGGCCGCCGCATTGCCGGTCGTCGCCATGCTGTCGTGGGGCTGGCTGTCCTTGCGCAAGCGCGGACCGATGCGCGCGTTGCTGCGTTTCCTGCTGTTGCTGTCGGCGGCCGTCTTGAGCGCCGTCGCGCTGGCCGCGGCGACGCCGTTCGCCGGCTGGCCTTTGCTGTCGCGCATGGGCGGCGCCATCGGCGACGCCCTGTGGAAGCTGGTGCCGCCGGCCTTGGATCTGATTCCCGGCGCCTCGGTCGTCGATCCCGTGTACGTCGCCGCCGGTTTGGGACTCATCGGCGCGGTCGCCGCCGTGGGCGCGCTCGGCCTTTCCTGGCACGACGCGCGGGCGGGCTTTCGCGGCGCGGTCGCCGTGGGATCGGCGCTGCATGACGGCTATCGCTTCGGGCGCGAGACCATCGGCGGCCTTTCCGACAAGGTTTCCGGCGCCCTGCCCCGGCCAAGCTTGACCGCGTGGTCACCGATCCGCTTCGGCGGCGACGCCGCCGCCAAGCCCGAGCCCGAGGGCCGGGGCGAGCCGTCCTTGCGCCGAGGCCGCGCCATCAACGAAAACGCCGACGACGACGACACGCACGAGCCGCAGTTGCGCGCCCGCGACGCCATCGACGGAGGCGGGCTGGTCGTGCCGCGCCCGGCCAAACCCAAGCCGGGCAAGCGCGAAAGCGCGCAACGCCAGGGCCGCCTGCCCCTGCCGGGCGACGACTGGCGCGCCCCGCCGCTCGATCTTCTCGACCAGCCGGAAACCAGCAAGCGCGCCGTCACGGTCAGCGAGGACGCATTGGCGCAAAACGCCAAGATGTTGGCCGGCGTGCTGGAGGACTTCGGCATTTCCGGCGAAATCGTCAAGGTCCGCCCCGGCCCGGTGGTCACGCTCTATGAGTTGGAGCCCGCGCCGGGCACCAAGACGTCGCGCGTCATCGCGCTGGCCGACGACATCGCGCGGTCCATGAGCGCCGTCTCGGCG
>CAYIQU010000505.1:1157-1797 GCA_964365645.1 uncultured Hyphomicrobiales bacterium
CAACGTCATCGGCATCGAGCTGCCCAACGTGCGCCGCGAAACCGTGCACCTGCGCGAGCTGCTGGCCTCCGAAACCGCCGAACGCGCCGGCGCGAAGCTGCCGCTCGCCTTGGGCAAGGACATCGGCGGCACGCCCGCCGTCGTCGATCTGTCGCGGATGCCGCACCTGTTGATCGCCGGCACCACCGGCTCGGGCAAGTCGGTGGCGATGAACACGATGATCCTGTCGCTGCTCTATCAATTGCCGCCCGATCAATGCCGCTTCATCATGATCGACCCGAAGATGCTGGAGCTTTCGGTCTACGAAGGCATTCCCCACCTGCTCTGCCCGGTCGTCACCGAGCCCGGCAAGGCGGTGGTCGCGCTGAAATGGACCGTGCGCGAGATGGAAGAGCGCTACCGCGCCATGTCCCAACTGGGCGTGCGCAACATCGCCGGCTACAACGCCCGCATCGGCGAGGCGAAAAAGCGCGGCGAGACGCTGAGCCGCCGCGTCCAGACCGGATTCGACGAGGCCGGCAAGCCGATCTTCGAAGACCAGCCCATCGCCACGGCCCCGCTGCCCTTCATCGTCGTCGTCGTCGACGAAATGGCGGACTTGATGCTGGTCGCGGGCAAGGACATCGAGGCCGCGGTGCAA
>CAYIQU010000506.1:0-1794 GCA_964365645.1 uncultured Hyphomicrobiales bacterium
CGCCGGCGCGCCGTCGGGGCCGCCGTCGCGGAAGCCGACGATCAAGCGCACGGGATGCAGGCCCTCGCCGTGGCTTTCCATGTTCCACGACCAACTCAGGTACGGCGTGGCGAGCAGCAAGGCGTCCGTCCGCCGGGCCAGGATGAAACCCTCGCCGCCCGAAACGAGACGCAGCGCCGGAACGCCGTCGCGCTCGACCACGCGCGCGCGGCCGGCGCCGGCCCGGCCCTGGATGACCCAGTCGCCGGGAAGCCCGGCCGCGACCAGGTCCGGCGTCGGGCCGAGGACGTCGAGCTTGCCCTCGATGTCGACGCCGGCGATCGGCGGCGGCGCGCACGCCGACAGCGCGAGAAGCGCCGATAGAGCGCAACCGACGGGAAAGGCCGCGCGGCGGGTCACTTCCGAACCCGCGCGGCTTCGAGGATGTCCTGGGCCTTGAGCCATCCGGGCGACCCGCGCGGCAGCAATTGCTCGGCGCGACCGGCGTGGAAGCGCGCTTCTTCCTTGCGGCCCAGAAGGATCGCTTCCTCGGCGAGCGCGAGCGAGCTTTCCGCCCGTTCGCCGCGCCGGCCGTAGGCGATGGCGATCTGGCGCCAGTAGAAGGGCTGGGTGCCGTCCTCCTTGAGGGCGGCGCGCAGATGCCGCACGGCCTCGTCGAGCAGCGCGGGATCGTTGGTTTCGATCTGCACCCGGGCGAGGTCGCCTTTCAAAAGGCCCGAGCCGGGCAGCAGCGCGACCGCCTTGCGATAGGGGCCGACCGCGTCCGGGACGCGGCCGTTCTCGAACAGCATCTGGCCCTTGAGTTCGTGGAAATAAGGATCGTCGGGATGTTCGCCGATCAGGCCGTCGACCAGCGCGAGGGCCTTGTCGAGCTGGGGCTCGCGGTAATAGGCGATGGCCCGGGCGTAGCGCGCCTCCAGGCTCCGGTTGCTTTCCGGGTACTGGCGCAGCGTATGGCCGAGCGGGTTGAGAAAGGCGTACAACTTCGCCTTCATGCGCCGGTGCAGCGCGTCGAAGTTCGGCGGCGGCATCCGCGCGGAATTGGGCGAGGCGGCGACGTGCTGGCGCAGCACCGAGACGCGCTCGCGGTTCAAGGGGTGGGTGCGCAGATAAGGGTCCTGGCGCTCGGCCGTCAGCGGCTCCTGCTTTTCCAGAACCTGCATGAATTCGAGCAGGCCCTGGGCGGATTGCTGGGTGTTGTCCAGGAACTGGAGGGCGGCGGCGTCGGCGGCCGATTCCTGGGTTCGGGAAAAGGCGAGGTAGCCGCGCATCGCCGTGCCGGTCCCGCCGGCGATGATCGCGCCGCCGGCGTCGCCCCGCCCGGCGATCACGGCCGCGCCGCCCAGCAGCACGCTGAGGATCTGCTGGGCCGACAGCCGGCGCATTTCCTCTTCGCTCTTGGACAGGTGCCCGCCGGCGATGTGGCCCGTTTCGTGGGCGATCACGCCGATCAACTGGCTGGGGCTCTTGCTTTGCAGGATCAGGCCGGTATTGATGAACAGATGCTGGCCGCCGGCGACGAAGGCGTTGAGCGAGCGGTCGCCGACCAGGTGGATGCGGACGTCCTCGGGGTTCAGCCCGGCGGCTTGGAACAGTGGCGTCGAGTAGGCGCGGATGATATTTTCGATCTCCGCGTCCCGCAGCAGCGAAATCTTCCCGCCTTGCGCCCAGGCGGGCGCGGGGGCAAGCAGGGAGGCGGCGGCGACGGCGATGCCGGCCAGCAGGGCGACAAGCGGGGATGCAATGCGCTTCGACAAGGGGATCGGGTCACCGGCCAATGATCGTAAAAGGTAG
>CAYIQU010000507.1:0-1771 GCA_964365645.1 uncultured Hyphomicrobiales bacterium
CGTAGAGCGGGCGCAGGTAGGGGTCCACCTTTTCGCGCATGGAGCCGGGCAGGAATCCCAACTGCTCGCCCGCTTCCACCGCCGGGCGCGACAGGATGATCCGGTCCACCTCGCCCTTCACCAGCCTTTCCACCGCCTTGGCCACGGCGAGGTACGTCTTGCCGGTGCCGGCGGGACCCTGGCCGAAGACCATCTCGTTGTCGTCGATGGCGCGCAGGTAATCCGCCTGCTTGGGCGTGCGCGGGGTGACGTGGCGGCTGCGGGTGCGGACCGCGAGCGATTCGAAATCCTGCCGGCCGGGTTCGGCCGCCATGCGCAGCGCCGCCTCGACGTCGGCCGGTTCGACGTCCAGTCCGCGTTCGAGGCGCTTATAGAGCGCGGCCAGGCTCTTGCGCGCGGCGGCCACCGCCTCGGCCGGGCCGACGAGATTCAGGGTGTTGCCGCGGGCGCGGATGACGATGGGCAGCTTTTCCTCGATCAGGGCGAGATGGCCGTGATGCGAGCCGAACAACGCCTGCGCCAGCGCGTTGTCGGCGAATTCCAGCTTCGCGCTGCCGGCGCCGCCGTTGCCCGGCGCGGCATCCGAAACGGGCTTGCCCGATTGGCTCATGCGCACGCCGCCTTCGCGTCGGTCGCGCCCGCGAAGTTGGCCGCCGCCGCCGCGCCCGCGAGACTGCCCGCGAGGCTATTCGCGTACCCGGCCTCGATGCGAACGTCGGCGATGCCGCCCCGCAGGGCATCCGGCGCCTGGGCATAGACCGACTGCATGTAGGGACTGCGGCCGATGAGCTGGCCGGGGCGTTTTCCCTCGCGGTCGAACAGAACCGGCATGACGCGGCCCTCGCACGATTTGTTGAAGGCGATCTGCCGCGCGTTGAGCGCGTCCTGCAACGCCGCGAGCCGCGCCGCCTTGACGTCGTCGGGCACGGGATCGGGCAGCAGCGCCGCCGGCGTGCCCGGCCGGGGGCTGTACATGAACGAATAGGCCTGGGCGAAGCCGACGTCCTCGACCAAGGCGAGGGTCGCGGCGAAGTCGGCGTCGCTTTCGCCGGGAAAGCCGACGATGAAATCGCTCGCCAAGGCGAGGTCGGCGCGCGCGGCGCGCAACCGGTCGACAAGCCGGCGATAATCGTCGGCGGTATGGCGGCGATTCATGGCCGCCAGCACGCGATCCGAACCCGACTGCACGGGCAAATGCAGGAAGGGCATCAGCGGGGGCACGTCGCGGTGCGCGGCGATCAAGTCGTCGTTCATGTCGGCGGGATAGGACGTGACGTAGCGGATGCGTTCGACGCCGCCGATCTCGGCGACGGCGCCGATCAGGCGGGCCAACGTCCACGGTTTCTTGTCGGGACTCGTGTCGGAACCGGCGCCGCGATAGTTGTTCACGTTCTGGCCGAGCAGCGTGATCTCGCGCGCGCCTTGCCGGGCGAGCGCGCGAACCTCGGCCAGCACCTGCGCGGCGGGGCGCGAGTATTCCGCGCCGCGCGTGTAGGGCACCACGCAGAAGGTGCAGAACTTGTCGCAGCCTTCCTGCACGGCGACGAACCCCGCGCCGTCGCGCGCGCCCACGTCGAGAACGCGGGTCTCGGGCAGGTGATCGAATTTCGATTCGGCCGGAAATTCCGTTTCCAGGATCGTTCCGGCGGCGCGGTTTACGCGGGCGACCATCTCGGGCAGGCGGTGATAGGACTGCGGCCCGAACACCATGTCGACGAAGGGCGCGCGGCGCAGCATTTCCTCGCCCTCGGCTTGGGCGACGCAGCCGCCC
>CAYIQU010000508.1:0-1762 GCA_964365645.1 uncultured Hyphomicrobiales bacterium
AAAGAGCCATGCGTGCCGTTGTTCCTTGAAGTCCAGCGGCATCATAAGGGAAAGGGAGCCGGATTCAAGACGTTAACCGAGGCCTGGGGGCGGAAAAAACGCCGTTTCGCGTCGTTTATTCAAGGCGCGAGCTGTTCTTTCATCGCCTCGGTCGCCTCGACCAGGGCCGAGCGGACGGGCGGCTCCATCGCCGAGTGGCCGGCGTTGGGCACCACCACGAAGCGCGCGCCCGTCCAGGCGCGGGCCAATTCCTCGGCGGTGACGGTGGGACAAACCATGTCATAGCGGCCCTGGACGATGGTCGCGGGTACAGGGCGCACCCGGTCCAGGTTGGCGAGAACGTGATTGTCGGGAAGGAACATCCGATTGACGAAGTAATGCGCCTCGATGCGGGCCAGCGCCAGCGCCCCGGCGGAGCCGTCCTCGCTTCCCGGCGGCGGGGTCAGGTACGAACACTGGGTTTCATAGCGGCTCCACGTTCGCGCCGCGGGCAGATGCACCGCCGGATCGGGATCGATCAGCCGGCGGTGATAGGCGGCAAGCAAGTCGCACCGTTCCGTTTCGGGAATGGCATGGGCGAAGGCCCGCCAGGCTTCCGGGTAAACGGCGCGCATGCCGCGGATGAACCAATCCAGTTCGAACGGGCGGCCGAGAAAGACGCCGCGCAACACGAACCCGGCGCAACGGTCGGGATGCGCGATGCCGTAAGCCAGCGCCAACAGCGCCCCCCACGATCCGCCGAAGACGAGCCATCGCTCGATGCCGAGATGGCGGCGCAATCGCTCGATGTCCTCGATCAGGCGCGGCGTCGTGTTGTCTTCGATGCCGGCATAGGGGGCGGACCGGCCGGCGCCGCGCTGGTCGAAAATGACGATGCGCCAGAAGGCCGGGTCGAAAAAGCGCCGATGCGCCGGACTCGCGCCGGCACCGGGGCCGCCGTGCAGGAACAGAACCGGCGTGCCGTTCGGGTCGCCGGACTGCTCCCAGAACATGTGGTGCCGGCCGTCGAGATCGAGCAGGCCCTGGGCGAAGGGCTCGATGCGGGGAAAGAGATCGCGCGGCAGCCGGGTGGAATCCATGGGCCAAGTCTATCAGCCGTGCAGGCCCTTGAGCAATTCGCCGTAATCCGGATGGTCGGGCGGGATCAGGCCGCGGCGGAGGAGAAAGTCGATGACCACCAGGGCGCAATTGAATTTGAAATCGTCGGTATCGCGCACGACGTCGATCACTTGGGAAATCGGCCGGCAATGGAACGATTCGACTTCGCCGTCGGTATTGCGGGGCGTGAAATCCTCGGGCAGCGCCAGGTCGTAATTGAACAGCACGTCGCGGCGCAGACCCTCGGACCGTTCGGTGCGGTAAGAGATGGCGCCGACCGGCACCGCGCGGCGGGCGAGATCGGCGGGAATCGCCGCTTCCTCGGCGCATTCCTTGACGAGATTGTCGGCCAGCGATACGCCCGCCGGCTGGCCGCCCGCCACCACTTGATCGAGCTTGCCCGGCCCGGTCGGCTTGGTTCGGCTGCGCCGGCCGATCCACAGACGAAGGGTTTCACCGTCGCCGACGATGCCGTTGACGTGGATGCCGAAGCCCATGACCCCGAACAAGGGAACGGCGGCGCGCTCCATGGTCAGCAAGGGGGCAAGGGCGAAGGCCGGCGATACCGGATAGGGTTCATCGCGCCAGCCGGGGACCTCGCCCCGCGCCCGCATGGCTTCCAGGACCTCGGACTCGTCCCCCTGGATTTCGAGAAAACGCACGG
>CAYIQU010000509.1:0-1761 GCA_964365645.1 uncultured Hyphomicrobiales bacterium
CGTGCCCGCTGATCAGGACGACGTCCGCGTGTGCCTTGGCGACCCCGGTGGCGATTGTCCCGACGCCGATTTCGGAGACGAGCTTGACATTGATGCGCGCCGACGGGTTGGCGTTCTTCAGGTCGTGGATCAGCTGCGCCAGGTCCTCGATCGAATAAATGTCGTGGTGCGGCGGCGGCGAGATCAACCCGACGCCCGGCGTCGAATGGCGGACCTTGGCGATCCAGCGGTCGACCTTGTGGCCGGGCAACTGTCCGCCCTCGCCGGGCTTGGCCCCTTGCGCCATCTTGATCTGGATTTCGTCGGCGTTGACCAGGTATTCGGCGGTGACGCCGAAGCGGCCCGAAGCGACCTGCTTGATCGCCGAGCGCATGGAATCGCCGTTCTCGAGGGGCTTGTAGCGGATCGATTCCTCGCCGCCCTCGCCGGTGTTGGATCGACCGCCGAGGCGGTTCATGGCGATCGCCAGCGTCGTATGCGCTTCCCATGAAATCGAGCCGAACGACATCGCGCCGGTGGCGAAGCGCTTGACGATGGCGGCCTCGGATTCGACCCGATCGAGCGGGATCGGCTTTTTCGCCGTCTTGATCGCGAACAGGCCGCGCAGCGTCTTGAGGTGCGTTTCCTGGTCGTTGACGGCGGCGGTGTACTGCTTGAACAGCGCGTAGTCGCCCGCGCGCACGGCGTGCTGCAACAGGCCGACGGTCTTGGGATTCCAGATGTGCTCCTCGCCGCGCAGGCGATAGGCCAGCTCGCCGCCGACGTCGAGCATCTCGCGCAGGATCGGCACCGCCGAATAGGCGAGGCGGTGGCGGCGCGCGGTTTCCAGGGCGATCTCGGCCAGTCCCGCGCCCTCGACCCGGCTGGCCGTGCCGGTGAAGTATTTCTTGATGAAACCGCCGGACAGCCCGACCGCGTCGAAGATTTGCGCGCCGCAATAGGACTGGTAGGTCGAGATGCCCATCTTCGACATCACCTTCATCACGCCCTTGCCCACGGCCTTGATGTAGTTCTTGTGCGCCTTGTCCTCGGTCAGCCCGGCGGGATAGTGGTCCTTCATCGCCGACAGGGTGTCGAGGGCGAGATAGGGGTTGATCGCTTCCGCGCCGTAGCCCGCCAGCAGGCAGAAATCGTGGACCTGGCGCGCCTCGCCGGTTTCGACCACCAGGCCGACCTCGGTGCGCTGGCCTTCGCGGATCAGGTGATGATGCACCGCCGCGGTCGCCAACAGCATCGGGATCGCGACGTGGCTGGCCTGCACCCCGCGGTCGGACAGGATCAGGATGTTGTGGCCGGCGCGGACCACCTGCTGGGCCTTGCGGCACAGCGCGGCCAGCGCCTTGTCCATCCCCTTGGCGCCCCAGGCGGCCGGATAGCAGACGTCGAGCGTATAGGTGCGGAACGCCCGGTCGACGTGGTTCTCGATGCGGCGGATCTTTTCCAGATCGCCGCTGGTCAGGATCGGCTGGTAAACCTCGAGCCGCTTGTGCTTGCCGCTGGTTTCGAGGTCGAGCAGGTTCGGCCGAGGTCCGATCAACGAGACCATGGACATCACCATTTCCTCGCGGATCGGATCGATCGGCGGGTTGGTGACCTGGGCGAAGAGCTGCTTGAAATAGGTGAAGAGCGGTTTGGGCCGGCTCGAGAGCACGGAGAGCGGCGTATCGTCGCCCATGGAAAAGACCGGCTCCTTGCCGGCCTTCGCCATCGGCTCGATGATCATGTGGATCTCCTCGTCGGTGTAGCCGAAGGCGAGCTGGT
>CAYIQU010000510.1:0-1747 GCA_964365645.1 uncultured Hyphomicrobiales bacterium
GGCGCCATGCCGCCCGGGTGCGCGCCGACGGCACGCTGCTCGCCGGCGATTTCCGCGGTTCGATCCACAAGGCCGCGGCGCACGTGCAGCACCTGCCCGCCTGCAACGGCTGGCAGTATTGGTGCGTCGAAAAGCGGGGCAAGCTCGTGTCGATCGACGTCCTGCGCCAGAAGCTGCGCGCCGAACTGCATTAAGAAGCGGGTTCCGGCTCTTCTTTCTTTTGGGAGTTTTTCGCGTCCTTGGGCTGGCCGCGCCGTTCCCAGCCGTCCGGGGGCGGGGCCTTCCTGCGCCGCCGATCGGGGCCGAAGTAGACCTTGCACTTGACGAACGGGCGATGGCTTTCGATCAGGGACTCGATTCGCGAATAGATCAGCCTGCCGGTGAAGGGCTTGGCGAGGAATTCGTTGGCGCCGGCGTCGCGGGCATCCATGACGTGCTGGACCTCGGTATAGGCCGACATGATGACCAGCGGGGTGTAGCGGGAAGCGGCCTTCACGTCGCGGCGCAATTGGCGGACGATGGCGATCCCGTCGAAATCCGGCGCCCATTCGACGAAGGCCATGTCGAACGGCTTGGCGACGAGAGCCTCGTAGGTTTCCTCGGGGGTCGACGCTTCGGTCAGCATGCGCATGTTCAGCTCGCGCATGACGCTGCGCATGATCCGGCGCATGTGCATGTTCTTGTCCGCGACCAAAACGGAGAGGGTGGAGAGATTGTAGCCCTTAGACACGCCTTACGTTCCCCCGAAAATCGTTCCCGTCCAAAAAGATGGTCTTTTGGGCTCCTAGAATCCTTCGCGCGAATCCAAGGCCAGCCAGTTTCCGATATTAGAGTGGGATATTCAACGGGAACGGCCGTTTTAGACGAGGAAAAGAACAAAAAAGAAAGCAGAAGCGGCCAATGTCCTAGCGCGTGAATCAGGCGGCCACACCCGGGGATTTCTCGGGCTTCGTCTCGCCGGACGGGTCGCTCGACGCGGCCTTGTCGCCCGAGGCTGCGTCGGGCTTGGTCGGCGGGGCATGGCGATGTTCGGGACCGGGATAGGGCTTTTTCCGGGAGCGGCGGCGGTCGGGGCCGGTGTATTGGGCGGCGCGGACGAAGGGGCGATTGGCCTCGACCACGGCGGCCAGATGATCGTAGATGTCGCGCGCCGAAACCGGCTTGGCGAGAAAGGCGTTGGCGCCGGCGTCGCGCACGGCGGCGACCTGGCCCATCTCGGTGAAGGCCGACATGACGATGACCGGGATCAGGCGCGCGGGGCTTTTCTTGTCCTGGCGGATCTGTTTGAGCAAGGCGAGTCCGTCGCAGTCCGGCGACCAGTCGATGAACAGGAGATCGTAGGCGTGCTTGCCGAGCAGGTCATAGGCGACCTCGGGTCTCCCGACCTCGGTCACCTCGCGGATATTGAATTCGCGCAGGATGTCGCGCATCAACTCGCGCATCAGCAGGCTTTCCTCGACCACCAGGATCGACAGTCGCGAAAAATCGTAAGACATGAGTGCTCCCGGTCAACGGTCCGCCACCCTAGGTCCCTATTAAAGGATATCGGGCTGATGGCACCCTGACGAGTCGGGCGGATCAACGGGCTGAAAAGGCTTGCAAAATAACGCCCGCCGGCGTGTTCGGGCCGGCGGGCGGGGACATGGGGAAGGCTCAACCCGTCAGCGGGTCGGAATCGGCTTCGGCCCGGAATAGTCGTAGAAGCCGCGGCCGGTCTTGCGGCCGAGCCAGCCGGCCTCGACGTATT
>CAYIQU010000511.1:0-1747 GCA_964365645.1 uncultured Hyphomicrobiales bacterium
CCCAATGACCGATCCGATACCCATATCCGCGGATGATTCCGCGCGCCGTTTGGCGCGGCATAACGTCTTCGTCCTGTCGGGCTGCCAGGCCCTGTCCATGAGCGGGGCGGTGCTGACCATCGCGGTCTCGGCGCTGGCCGGGCAGGCCCTGGCCGAGGACAAGTCCCTGGCGACGGTGCCGTTCGCGCTGCAATTCGTGATGACGATGATCTCGACCATTCCGGCGTCGTTGCTGATGGGAAAAATCGGCCGGCGGGCGGGATTCACGATCGGGCAGATCGTCGGCATCATCGGGGCGCTGATCGCCGCCTTCGGGCTTTTCGAGAACAGTTTTCCGATTTTTTGCGTCGGCAGCGCGGTCATCGGGATTCACAACGCGTTCTGGTCCTATTTGCGCTTTGCCGCCGCCGACGTCGCCGACGCGGATTTCCGGCCCACGGCGATTTCCTACGTCATGGCGGGCGGGCTGGTGGCGGCCTTCGCCGGGCCCGAGATCGCCAAGGCGACCCGTTCCCTGTTCGAGCCGGTTGTTTTCGCCGGCAGCTACCTGGCGCTGGCCGGCCTTTGCGTTCTCAACATCGGGCTGCTGCGGCTGGTCAACATTCCGCGCCCGCCGGCGGCGGGGCTGGGCGGCCGGCGGCTGGGGCTGATCGTTCGCAACCCCGTTTTCCTGGTCGCCGTCGCCGCCGCCATGATCGGCTATGCCGCCATGAACATGGTGATGACGGCGACGCCGCTGGCCATGCACGCGGCGCACTTCGGCTTCAGCGACAGCGCCTTCGTCATCCAGTGGCACGTGCTGGGAATGTTCGCGCCCAGCTTCGTCACCGGACACTTGATCCACCGCTACGCCGCGCCCCGGGTGATCGTCGCCGGAACGTTGGGAATGATGGCGGCGGTGGGCGTGAACCTGTCGGGCGTTACCCTTTGGCACTATTGGGCGGGACTGGTGTTGCTCGGCGTGGGGTGGAACTTCATGTACATCGGCGGCACCGCGCTGTTGATCGAATGCTATCGGCCCGAGGAGCGCGCCCGGGTCCAGGCCGTGAACGATTTCCTGGTGTTCGTCGGGGTTTCGATCTCCAGCTTCACCTCGGGCGCGGTGCAACACGCGCTGGGCTGGACGGCGGTCAACCTGGGCGTGGTGCTGCCGATTCTCGCGGTCTTCGCCGCCGTCGTCTGGCTTGTGCTTCTCGACCGTTCCGCGGCTGGAAAAGGGTCCTGATTTCCGGGCCTTATCGGCGCTCCGGCAGCCGCTCGGCCGTGTTGTTCGGGTTCGGGCGGCGTGCTACATTTCCCAGCCATTCGGAAGGCTCTCCGCCGTCCCCGCCGGGTTCCACGTAAGTATTTGATTTAAAAAGGTTATTTCCTTTGAATTTGCCCCCCGATCCGACCCTGCCGGCTCCGCCCGACGATCCCGGCCACGACATCACGCCGATCGCCATCGAAGAGGAGATGCGGCGGTCGTATCTCGACTACGCCATGAGCGTGATCGTGGCCCGCGCGCTGCCCGACGTGCGCGACGGCCTGAAGCCGGTGCACCGGCGCATCCTGTTCGCGATGCAGGAAAGCGGCTACGACTTCAACAAGCCGTTCCGCAAATCCGCCCGCATCGTCGGCGACGTGATGGGCAAATACCACCCGCACGGCGATGCCTCCATCTACGACGCGATGGTGCGGATGGTGCAGGATTTCTCCATGCGCCTGCCGCTGATCGACGGGCAAGGCAACTTCGGCTCGATGGACG
>CAYIQU010000512.1:0-1743 GCA_964365645.1 uncultured Hyphomicrobiales bacterium
GCCCAAGGGCCGCATCACCGCGACCACCGCCCAGTTCGCCAACGTCGCGGTCGGCGCCAAGATCACGATCAGCGGAACCGCGTCCAACAACGGCACCTACACGGTCGCGGCCGTCGGCGGCGGCGGCACCCAGATCGACATTACCACCGAAATGCTGACCGACGAATTGGCCGTTCCCATCAGCGTCACCTATCCCGACCCGAACACCGCCACCGGAACCTTTACCCTGTCGGCGACGGCCGATTTCAACCGGGCGGGCGATACCATCACCTATGCCGGCGGCGCGCTCGCCGCCATTCCGGTCGGGTCGGCCTTCACCGTCGCCGGGTCCGCCAGCAACAACGGCACCTACACCGTGGCCTCCAACGCGGGCGGCGTCATCACCATCAAGGCCAAGAAGCTGACCAACGAGGGCACCGCGGCCACGCCCTATTTCAACTTCACAAGCCTTGCCGGCGACATCACGTTCACCAACAACGCCACCCCCACCAAGGACACCATCACCACCGTCGCCGGCAGTTTCAGCACTTTGAAACCCGGCATGAAGGTCCTCCTGACCGGCGGCGCCGGCGCCAACGGCAACAACGACACCTATACGGTCGATTCGGTTTCCGCCAACGGCAAGACGATCACGATCCGCGAGGATCTGCCCGCCGCGACCGCGACCGACGCCAACGCCATCACCTTTCTGACCCAGACCGCGCCGGGCACCGTCGCCGCCGATTCCTACTACAACGGCGACAAGATCACGCTGTCGCATCGGCCGAGCACGACCCGCGAGATCGATTGGGACCTGAACGCCTCCAGTTCCGTCTTCGAGAAAGCCTTCCGCGCCATGGGCCTGGTCGCCCAGGGCGCCTACCGGAGCGAAGGCGGCCTCGACCAGAACAGCGGCCGCATCTCCCAGGCCCTCTACCTGGTGCGCAGCAGCCTGTACGTCACCGCCCAGGGCACGCCGCCCTTCGGCACCGAACTGACCGGCAGCATCGAGGCCACCGGGGAAGACCTGGGCTTCAAGAAGGTCCTGCTCCAAGAAACCAACAAATTCCACGCGACCTACCGGTCGTATCTGGAAAACAACATGGCCAAGATCGAGAACGTCGACCAAAACGAGGTCATCACCCACATCCTCAACGACTCCCGCGTGCTGGAAGCGTCCTACCAATCGCTGGCGCGGATCCGGCAGCTGTCGCTGGTCGACTTCCTTAAATAGCGCCGATTAGCGCGGGTTCCCGCCTCGAAGGTAAGGGGCACACCCTAGTTGCGCCGTCTGGAGACAGACGTTAAAATCCCGAGCAAGAGGCTTGTTTCTTGAGGGGGCGAGAAGACTATCGGGAGCGCCGCCGCCCGCCGGCGCGGATGCTTCCGGCGACAGAAGTCGTCATTTGCGAAAACGCCAAGGAGTAACGATGCCTCCCCAAGCCAAAGGCTACCCGCAAAGCAGCGGCAACTATTCCCGGATTCCCGCCCCCGGACAGCCGACCTATACCGAGGCCTGGGCCTTGGTCGAAGCGGCCCGGCGCATGGCCGCCGCCCTCGAGGCCGGCCCGCTGGACCAACCCGAAGTTCGCAAAGCCCTGCGCGACTCCCTGCGCCTGAACTGGCGTTTGTGGACCATCTTCCAGTCCGAATTGAGCGCGGACGACTGTCCGGTTCCGATCGAAATCCGGCAGAACATGCTGAGCCTGTGCAATTTCGTCGACTCGCACACGGTCCAGACCATGGCCGAGCCGACCCCGGAAA
>CAYIQU010000513.1:0-1742 GCA_964365645.1 uncultured Hyphomicrobiales bacterium
TCCGCAGGAAGCGGATTTTGTCGTCCCCATCGGCAAGGCGAAGATCGAGCGCGAGGGCGCGCACGTCACCATCACCGCGTTCTCGCGCATGGTCGGCGTCGCCCTGGAAGCCGCCGAGATGCTCTCCAAGGATGGCATCGAGGCCGAAGTCATCAACCTGCGCACCATTCGCCCGCTCGACGTCGACGCCATCGTCGCCTCGGTCGCCAAGACCAACCGCCTCGTCACCGTCGAGGAAGGCTGGGCCGCGTGCGGCATCGGCGCCGAAATCGCCGCCCAAATGATGGAACGCGCGTTCGATCTGCTGGACGCGCCGGTCGCGCGCATCGCCGGCGCCGACGTGCCCATGCCTTACGCCGCCAATCTCGAAGCCTTGGCCCTGCCGCATGCCGCCGACATCGCTCGCGCGGCCCGCGACGTGTGCTACGCGTAAGGGAACCCGGTCGCCATGCCCATTTCCATCCTGATGCCGGCGCTGTCGCCCACCATGACCGAGGGCACGCTCGCCAAGTGGCTGAAGAAGGAGGGCGACGCCGTCAAAAGCGGCGACGCCATCGCCGAGATCGAAACCGACAAGGCGACCATGGAAATGGAAGCCGCCGACGACGGCGTGCTCGGCAAGATTCTCGTTCCCGCCGGTACCGCCGGGGTCAAGGTCAACGCGCCCATCGCGCTGTTGCTGGAAGAAGGCGAGGATCAATCCGCGCTCGCCGCCACTGCTTCTCCCGTTAGCCCCGCGAAAGCGGGCATCCAGGCTGAACCCCGTCCCGCTGATTCTGGACCCCGGCTCTCCCCCGGAACAAGTCCGGGGTCGGCCGGGGTGACGAAAGCGGGTGCGGGAGGCCGCCTCGTCGCCAGCCCGCTTGCCAAGCGTCTCGCCCGGGACGCCGGCCTCGATCTTTCCCGCGTCGCCGGTTCGGGTCCGCACGGGCGCATCGTCCGGCGCGACGTGGAGGCGGTATCGACAGGCAAGCTGCCGATGCTGGCCCCTTCGGCTGTTCCCGCCGCCGTCCCTGCGCGGGCCAAGGCCCCGCCCATCGACGCCTCGATGCCGTTCACCGAGGTTCCCAACTCGACCGCGCGCAAGACCATCGCCCGGCGCCTGTCGGAAGCCAAGCGCGACATGCCGCATTTCTATTTGACGGTGGATTGCGAGATGGATGCGCTGTTGAAGCTGCGCGCTGACTTGAACGCTCGGGCTCCCAAGAATGGAGACGGGGGCGAGGGGGCCTACAAACTTTCCGTCAACGACTTCATCATTCGCGCGGTGGCCTTGGCGCTGCGCAAGGTTCCGGCGGCCAACGCCACCTGGACCGAGGACGCGATCCGGTTCTACACCAACATCGACGTCTCGGTCGCCGTGGCAACGCCCTCGGGGCTAATCACGCCCATTATTCGCCGCGCCGACACCAAGGGGCTGGCCGAGATTTCGCGCGAGATCAAGGACCTGGCCGAACGGGCCCGTGCCGGCAAGCTGATGCCGGAGGAATACCAGGGCGGCGGCTTCACCATTTCCAACTTGGGCATGTACGGGATCAAGTCGTTTTCGGCGATCATCAACCCGCCGCAGTCGTGCATCCTGGCGGTCGGTTCGGCCGACCCGCGCCCGGTGGTGAAAAAGGGCGCGCTGGCGATTGCCACCGTGATGACCTGCACCCTTTCGGTCGATCATCGTTCCGTCGACGGCGCGGTCGGGGCCGAGTTCCTCGCCGCCTTCAAGCCGATGATCGAAGACCCGACGA
>CAYIQU010000514.1:0-1740 GCA_964365645.1 uncultured Hyphomicrobiales bacterium
GACGCCCTACATGGGCGGCACCATGATCGAGTGGCCGCGCGCGGCGCTGCGCGCGGGCGAAATCGCCGAGGCCGCCGAATTCTTCAGCTTCGGCACCAACGATTTGACGCAGACGACCTACGGCCTCTCGCGCGACGACGCCGGCTATTTCCTGACCCAGTACATCGAGAAGGGCGTCATCGAGGACGACCCCTTCATCACCATCGACCGCGACGGGGTCGGCGAGTTGATGACCATCGGCACCGAACGGGGCCGGGCGGTGCGTCCGAACCTGAAGATCGGCATTTGCGGCGAACACGGCGGCGATCCGGCCTCGGTCCGGTTTTGCCAGGAAATCGGACTCGACTATGTGTCGTGCTCGCCGTTCCGCGTGCCGATCGCCAAACTGGCCGCCGCCCAGGCCGCCCTCGACGGCGTCGGACCCAAGGGCAAAACCAAGGGGAAGACGAAAGCGAAAGGCAAGCGCAAGAAAAAAGGCAAGGGGAGATAACGGCCATGACGCTCGATAAGGATTGCATCTTCTGCAAGATCGTTCGGGGCGAGATTCCGTCGTTCAAGGTCTACGAGGACGACAAAACCTACGCCTTCATGGACATCAATCCGGGCAATCCCGGGCACTGCCTGGCGATCCCGAAGTTCCACGCCGAGAACATCTTCACTACGCCCGACGAATGGGTGGCGGCGACGATGGCGACGACCCGCCGGGTCGCGCGCGCGGTGCAGACGGCGCTGACCCCTTACGGCATGAACATCGTCCAGGCCAACGGTCCCGGCGCCAAGCAATCGGTGATGCATTTGCACGTCCACATCCTGCCGCGCGCCAAGGACGACAACCTGTTGCTCAACTGGGGACTGAAGCCCGGCAACATGGACGAAATCAAGGCGCTGGCCGAACGCATCAAGGCCGCGCTGCCGAAGGATTGATGGGCGAAGGATTGACGGCGCGGCCGGCTCCCGCTATGTTATTACTTCGGTAATAACATAGAGAATCCGGTTATGCACAAGCTGAAACTTACGGCGATCGGCAATTCGGCCGGGGTGGTGTTGCCCCGGGAAGTGCTTGCGCGCCTCAAGGTGGAAAAGGGCGACTCCGTTTTTCTGACGGAAAGCCCGGATGGGTTTCGCTTGACGCCTTACGATCCCGAGATCGAAAGGCAGATGAAAATCGCCCAGGCCGTTCTCAAGAAACGTCGCGCGGCGTTGCGCGAGCTCGCGAAGTAATTAGGCCGCCCGGTGATGCGCTGGGTCTGGATCGACACCGCGGTCGTCCTCGCGATTCACGAGGAGAACTTGGCCGAGCATGGCGGACAGCCGGGGATGTGCGACGAGGGGCTTCTTGTTTCCGCGCTTGCCCGTCCCGGCAACAAGGCGGCTTATGATCCCGACAGCGACGCGGCGACTCTGGCGGCGGCCTATGCTTTCGGCATCGCCGGCAATCATCCGTTCATCGACGGCAACAAGCGCATCGGCCATGCGGCGATGGAGGTGTTCCTGGTACTCAATGGCCACCAGATCGAGGCTTCGGTCGATGAGCAGGAGCAGGTGGTCCTCCAGCTCGCATCGGGCGCTCTGGATCGTGACACCATGACGCGCTGGCTGGTTCAGCATGTGCGACCCAGATCGGAGCAGAGCTCTGAAACGTGAGTCTTGTGCCTGCTCTGGCTTGTCAGATCGACCCCTCCGCCTCCGGCCCCCCACCCCGCCCCCGCTTCGGGAAAAAAGTTCTGAAAAAGTCCCGGT
>CAYIQU010000515.1:0-1719 GCA_964365645.1 uncultured Hyphomicrobiales bacterium
CAGCGACACCTGTCCCGGATGAATGTTTCCCGAGCCGGCCATGCCCAGTCCGCCGAGGCCGAGGCCGCCGCCGAACAGCAGGCTGCCGATACCGGCGCCCCGCAGGCCGCCCATGATGCCGCCCAAGAAGGGATTGCGCTGAAAGAAGTTAGGCTGCGCCGCCGGGGCGGCGGCCGGAGCGGGGCGCGCTTGCGGCGCCTGCGGGCTGGGCTGCGTCACGCTGCGCTCGATCGGCTTGGCCTTGGGCGCGGTCTGGGTGGGCGCGGGGGCCTGATAGGTGCGGGTGCCACGGCTGCCGCCGCCGGCCTTGGCGGCGGCCAGGGCCAAGGCGGGTGCCAGCGCCACGGCGGCGCCGAGGAGGATAACCAGCAACAGGTTGGATGAACGGCGCATCGAATTTCCCCAAACTTTGTCTTATGTGGTCGACCGGCTTTTGCCCGCCGATGCTGTAGCAGATCGGCGGCGGAACTCCAAATCATAACGATGCGCTCCGTTCCCTTCCGGCCGTAACCGGATCGAAGCCTTGCGTCTCGCCAATGCCCCGCCCGGGCCGATAGAATGGCGTTTCTTCGCCCGATTCCCGCGGCGATCCGTCCTTGAGGAAATCCGATCGTGACAGCGTGGATGTGGGTGCCGATTACGATCCTGGCGGCCTTGTTCCAGACCTTCCGGAACACCGCGCAACGGCATCTCGTCGCCGACGTCGGGATGCTGGGCGCGACGCTGGTGCGTTTTCTTTACGGCCTGCCGTTCGCGGCCGCCTGGCTGGCGGGCGTGTGGATCGTCCTCGATCCGCCCCTGGCGGCGGCGGCGCAAAGGGGCGGGGCGGCGTTCTTCCTGTGGATGGGAACGGGCGCGATCATGCAGCTGGCCGCGACCGCGCTGCTGCTGCGGGCCATGACCGAACGGAACTTCGTTCTCGGCGTCGCCTATTCGAAAACCGAAATCCTTCAAGTCGCCGTCTTCGGCCTGGCGTTTCTCGGCGATCCGTTGTCCGTGGCGGCGGTCGTCGCCATCGTGGCGGCGTCGGTCGGCGTCATGCTGGTGTCCTTGCCGAAGAATGCCCCCGTGCTTCGGCTGATTCTCGGAAGCTGGACGACGCCGGCGGCGCTCTACGGTCTTGCTTCCGGCACGGGGTTCGCGATCTCGGCCGTCGGCTACCGCGGGGCGATCCTGGAACTGGTCCCGCTCGAGCCGATGGCGGCGGCGGCCTACACCCTTGTTTGGGCGCAAGCGATCCAGACGATTCTTCTGGGCGGGTGGCTCGCCGTTTTCGATCGCGCGGCGATCCGCGCCATCTTCCGCGCCTGGGGTGTTTCCACGCTGGCGGGATTTCTCGGCGCCTTGGCCTCGGCGCTGTGGTTCACCGCCTTCGCCCTGGAATCGGCGGCCCACGTCCGCACGCTGGGAATGGTCGAGCTGATTTTCAGCTACGCCGTCTCGGCGCGGCTGTTCCGGGAACGGTTCGCGCGCCACGAACTGCTGGGGTTGGTTCTTCTCTCGCTCGGCCTGGTCGGGATCGTCTTGTCGCGGTGATGCCCCGGGTTCGCCTCAATGGCGCAGGGCGGCATCCACCTGGTCGAGAATGTCCTCGGGCGTGAAGGGCTTGGGGATGGTGCTGGCGACGCCGAAGTCCTTCGCCATTTCCAGGTAATTCAGGTTTCCCATCCGTCCGCCGCCGGAAACGGCGATGATCGGCAGCTTCGGAAATTCGGCCTT
>CAYIQU010000516.1:0-1718 GCA_964365645.1 uncultured Hyphomicrobiales bacterium
GGTCGAGCACAACATGCGCCTGGTCATGGACGTCTCGGACCGCGTCTCGGTGCTCGACCGGGGCCGGTTGCTCGCCGAAGGCACGGCCGATGAGGTCAGGGCAAACCCCGATGTCGTGCGCGCCTATCTCGGAACCCGGGCGCAAGCGCGCGGGCAGGCGTCCCATGCTTGAGGTTCGCGCGCTTTCGGCATCTTACGGGCCGGTGCGGGCGCTGGATAATATCGATTTGACGGTCGCGGCGGGCGAACTGGTGGCGCTGGTCGGCGCCAACGGCGCGGGCAAGACCACGCTGCTGCGGACTCTGTCCGGGCTTCTGCCCGCCGGCGGAGGTTCGGTGACGTTCGACGGCGAGGCGATCACGAACGCCAGTCCCGAACGCCGGGTCCGGCTCGGCATCACCCAGGTCCCCGAAGGGCGGCAGGTGTTCACCGCGCTGTCCATCGAGGACAACCTGCGCCTGGGCGCCTACACCCGCCGCCGCGAGGAAGCCCAGGACGCCCTGGCCCGCGTTTACGCGCTATTTCCGGTGTTGCGGGAGCGCGGCGACGCGCTTGCCGGCGATCTCTCGGGCGGCCAACAGCAGATGTTGGCGATCGGGCGGGCCTTGATGGCCCGGCCGCGCCTGTTGCTGCTCGACGAGCCCAGCATGGGGCTGGCGCCGCAGGTCGTCGATGAAATCTTCGACGTGATCCTCGGGCTTCGGCGAAGCGGCACGACCGTGCTGTTGGTCGAACAGAACGCCCCCATGGCGCTGTCGATCGCCGACCGCGCTTACGTGATCGAAAGCGGCCGCTTGGTGATGGAGGGTACCGGCGCGGCCTTGCTGCAAAACGACCAAATCCAGCGCGTCTACCTGGGTTTCGATCCGTCTTAGACGCGCTCGACGACCGCGGCGATTCCTTGGCCGACTCCGATGCACATGGTGCAAAGCGCGTAACGCCCGCCGGTCCGGCGCAAATGATAAGCCGCGGTGGTCAGCAGCCGCGCCCCCGACATGCCGAGCGGATGGCCGAGCGCGATCGCCCCGCCGTTCGGGTTGACGTGCGCGGCGTCGTCGGCCAGCCCGAGATCGCGCAGGACGGCCAGCGCCTGGGCGGCGAACGCCTCGTTCAGTTCGATGACGTCCATCCGATCGAGCGTCAGCCCGAGGCGGGCGAGAAGCTTGCGCGTCGCGGGCGCCGGGCCCATGCCCATGATCCGGGGCGGAACCCCCGCGACGGCGGTGCCGACGAGGCGGGCGATGGGCTTGAGGCCGTGTTTCGCCGCGGCCTTGTCCGAGGCGATCAGGATCGCGCCCGCGCCGTCGTTGACGCCGGACGCGTTGCCCGCCGTCACGGTGCCGTTCGCGCGGAACGGCGTCGGCAGGCGGGCCAGCGCCTCGAGCGAAACGTCGGCGCGGGGATGTTCGTCGCGTTCCACGCGCCGGACGTGGCCCTTGCGTTCGGGAATCTCGACGGGCGCGATTTCCTCGGCCAGGCGTCCCGCCGCGATCGCCGCGACGGCGCGCTGCTGGCTCCGGAGCGCGAACGCATCCTGGTCGGCGCGGGAGACGCCGAAATCGGCGGCGACGTTCTCGGCCGTTTCGGGCATCGAATCGACGCCGTATTTTTCCTTCATCAGCCGGTTGACGAAACGCCAGCCGATGGTGGTGTCGTAAATCTCGGCGTTGCGGGAAAAGGCCGCGTCCGCCTTGGCCAGCACGAAGGGGGCGCGGCGC
>CAYIQU010000517.1:0-1715 GCA_964365645.1 uncultured Hyphomicrobiales bacterium
CTTCATGGAGGCCGAGGACGTGATCTCCGGCCTGGTCAAGGCCGCCGTGTTCGGGTTCCTCGTCACCCTGATGGGCTGCTATTACGGCTACAATTCGCGCGTCGGCGCGCAGGGCGTCGGCGCCGCGACCACCAACGCCGTCGTCACCGCCTCGATCCTGATCCTCTGCTTCGACTACCTGCTGACCGAAATGTTCTTTTCCGGCAAATGACCGAGGCCGCAACCCGCCCCGCCGCCGGCGCCGCCGGCCCGAAGATCCGCATCCGGAACCTGAAGAAGGCTTTCGGCAAGAAAGTCGTGCTCGACGGCATCGACCTCGACGTCGGCGTCGGCGAATCGCTGGTCGTCATCGGCGGCTCGGGCACCGGCAAGTCGGTGCTGATCAAGTGCGTGCTCGGCATCCTCCAGCCCGATTCCGGCAGCATCGAGGTGGACGGCGAGGAAACCGTCGACATCGACGCCGACGGCCGCGAGCGGATCAACAACAAGTTCGGCATGTTGTTCCAGGGCGCGGCCCTGTTCGACAGCCTGCCGGTCTGGGAAAACGTCGCCTTCGGCCTGCTGGCGCAGCGAAAAGTCAGCCGCGCCCGCGCCCGCGAAATCGCGATCTCCAAACTCGCCCAGGTGGGCCTCGGGTCCGAGGTCGGCCTGCTTTATCCCGCGGAACTGTCGGGCGGGATGCAAAAGCGCGTCGGCTTGGCGCGCGCCATCGCCGCCGATCCCGGGATCATCTTCTTCGACGAGCCGACGACGGGGCTCGATCCGATCATGGCCGACGTCATCAACGGCCTGATCATCAAGACCACGCGCGAGGTCGGCACGACCGCGCTGTCCATCACCCACGACATGGCCAGCGCGCGCAAGATCGCGCACCGCATCGCCATGCTTTACCAGGGCCGGATCATCTGGACCGGCACGCCCGGCGAGGTCGACCGCTCGTCGAACCCTTACGTCGACCAGTTCGTCCACGGCCGCGCCCAGGGTCCGATCAAGATGGCCGTCCGGGCCTGAGCGGATCGCCATGGCCCGCGCCACGTCCCAGTTCGTCTGCCAGGAATGCGGCGCCGCCGCGCCCAAGTGGGCCGGCCGTTGCGACGCCTGCGGCGGGTGGAATACGCTGATCGAGGAAACCGTCGAGGCCAAACCCAAGGCGCTCGGCGGGCCGGGCAAGGGCCGCGCGGTCGCCTTCGTCGGCATGAAGGGCGAACGCCCGCCCGCGCCGCGTCTCGCCACCGGCATCGCCGAATTCGACCGGGTGCTGGGCGGCGGGCTGGTCGCCGGATCGGCGGTCCTGGTCGGCGGCGATCCCGGCATCGGCAAGTCGACGCTGATGCTGCAAGCCGCCGCCCGGGTCGCCCAGTCGGGCTTTGGCGCGGCCTACATCTCGGGCGAGGAAGCCATCGACCAGGTGCGCCTGCGCGCCGAACGATTGGGCGCCGCCGACGCGCCGGTGAAACTGGCCGCCGCGGTCGCCGTCGGCGACATCGTCGCCTCGTTGTCCGAGGGAACGCCGCCCGAGCTGGTCGTGATCGATTCCATCCAGACCCTGTTCGTCGAGTCGCTCGAATCCGCGCCCGGCACCGTCGCCCAGGTCCGCGCCAGCGCGCACGAGCTGATCCGGCTCGCCAAGCGGCGCGGCTTCGTCGTCATCCTCGTCGGCCACGTCACCAAGGAAGGCTCGATCGCCGGCCCGCGCGTTCTCGAACACATGGTCG
>CAYIQU010000518.1:0-1714 GCA_964365645.1 uncultured Hyphomicrobiales bacterium
GCTGATCTTCCCCCTGATCCAGGGTGAGAAAGTCACGCACCTGTGCGGCGTGCCGATCGTGCTCAACATGCTGATCCACGCGCCGGACGACGTAAAAGTCGCGTTCGCGCGCCGGGTCCGCGTCGCCACCGGCGGCGCCGCGCCGCCGTCGGCGGTGATCGAGGCGATGGAAACCCTGGGCTTCGACGTCACGCACCTTTATGGGCTGACTGAAACCTACGGCCCGGCGACGCTGTGCGCCTGGCAAGACGAATGGTCGGCGCTCGATCCGCAAGGGCGCGCGGCCAAGGCGTCGCGCCAGGGCGTGGCCTACCCGACGCTGGGCGATCTGATGATCGCCGATCCGGCCACCGGTTCACGGTTGCCCGCCGACGGGCAAACCATGGGCGAGTTGATGGTGCGCGGCCACACGGTGATGAAGGGCTATTTCAAGAACCCGAAAGCGACGGCCGAGGCCTTCAAGGGCGGCTGGTTCCGCACCGGCGATTTGGGCGTCATGCACCCGGACGGCTACGTCGAGATCAAGGATCGCTCCAAGGACGTCATTATTTCGGGCGGCGAAAACATCTCGAGTCTCGAAATCGAGGAAACCCTGTATCGCCACCCGGCGGTGATGGAAGCCGCCGTGGTCGCCAAGCCCGACCCCACGTGGGGCGAAAGCCCGTGCGCCTTCGTCGCGCTGAAGCCGGGCGCGTCGGCCACCGCCGACGAGATCATCGGCTGGTGCCGCGAGCGCATGGCGCATTACAAGGCGCCGCGCTTCGTCGTCTTCGGGCCGCTGCCGAAAACATCCACCGGCAAGATCCAGAAATACGTCTTGCGCGAGCAAGCCAAGGAAAACGTGCGCGAGCGGGCGGGCGAAGGAAGTGTAGCGCCATGACCCCGACGGGTGCTTGTCGCTCGATTCAATGGAGATGAACACACGATGACGAGCGATATTTTCTCTCTCGCGGGCAAGACCGCGCTGGTGACCGGCGCGTCGTCGGCGGGGTTCGGGCGGCACTTCGCGGGCGTTCTGGCGCGCGCCGGCGCGAATGTGGTGCTGGCGGCAAGACGCAAGGACCGGCTCGACGCGGCGGTCGCCGAGCTGACCGGGGCCGGCGGCCGCGCCGCCGCCGTGACCATGGACGTGACCGACGCCCGATCCATCGCCGCCGGGTTCGACGCGGCCGAGGCCGCGCTGGGACCGGTGTCGATCCTGGTCGACAACGCGGGCGTGGTGACGCGCAAGGGCTCGCTGGAGACCACGCCCGCCGACTGGGACCAGGTGATGGACGTGAACCTGAAGGGCGCGTTCTTCGTCGCCACCGAGGCCGCGCGGCGCATGATCGCGGCCCATTCCGGCGGCGCCATCGTGACCATCGCCTCGATCGCCGGCATCCGCCCGGCGGGCGGGGTCGCGACCTACGCCGGATCGAAGGCCGGCATCGAGCACCTGACCCGGACCATGGCCCAGGAATGGGCGCGCTTCGGCATTCGGGTGAACGCGCTGGCGCCCGGCTATTTCGTCACCGACCTGAACCGCGATTTCCTCGACAGCGAGGCGGGCGAGGCGGTGAAAAAGCGCATTCCCATGCGCCGCTTCGGCGCCTACGGCGATCTCGACGGCGCGCTTTTATTGCTGGCGTCGGACGCCGGCCGCTTCATGACCGGCGCGACCGTCGTCGTCGACGGCGGGCACCTGATCGCGGGGTTGTAGGAGCAAGTCATTTCA
>CAYIQU010000519.1:0-1707 GCA_964365645.1 uncultured Hyphomicrobiales bacterium
GAAGCGCCGCGACCAGGCGTGACTGGCGGCGGGCTTCGGCCTTGAAGGCGGGCGAGCGGACGTCGGGCACCCAGATCTGGATCGGCCGCAGCCCTTGCGCGCGCAGCCGCGCCCGGTGCGCCCGCACCTTGTCGCGCAACGACACCGAGCCCCGCTTCTTGGAAGGTCCGGGCGCGGTCGGCTTGCGGGACTTAAGGGATCGGGACACGACAAAGCCTCCGCTAGGTTACATGTAACCTAGCCGGTCTCCGGCCGGCGCGCAAGAGCGCCCCGATCCGGCCCGGGCCGTGGCGTGGCGTGGCGTGGCGCGAAGGCTTGAAAGATCAGCCGACGTTGTGGTCGGCGATCTCGTCCTTGATTCTGAGTTTTTGCTTCTTGAGGGTGTGGAGCCGGGCTTCGTCCGGCTGAAGATGGTTTTTTTCTTCGGCGATGGCGGATTCGAGTGCTTGATGGCGGGCCTTAAGCGCGTCGAGTCTCTCCTGATAGCTCATCGGCGTATCCCTCCGTCCACTAGAGATGGTTTACAGCCATGCGGTTCGCCCCTGTTTACTCCCCTTTCGGCGGGTTATCGTGACCGTTCTCGGTCCGGGCCGAACTGGCTTATGATAGCCGAAAACGGATAGCGATTCCACTAATCGCGTGCCGCGAAACGCCGCCGCACGGGAACGATCTGGTATCATTCAAAAAAGCCGCCGCCCCGGAAACGCGCCATGGATGACCCGCAAACCCTTAGGGAGAAACTCGAAGTCCTGCGGTGCGAGCACCGCGACCTCGACGACATCATCCATCGCCTGGTCGAGACGGGTCCCGGCGATCGGCTTCAGCTTCGGCGCCTGAAGAAACGAAAATTGCGGCTCAAGGATCAGATCACGGTCATCGAGAACATGCTGCTTCCCGACATCATCGCCTGAGAGGCTATTTGAAGCCGGCGATCAAATCGTCATCGGCCGCGGCAATCGCGCCGTCCACGTCCATGCTCCGCGACAATACCGCCGTTCCACAGCCGACGACGCAATCGATCCGCCGCTCGCCCACCAGGAAGGGCCGCTCGGCCACGGCCTGGATCAACGTTTCGGCGCGTTCGTGAACGATCGCTTCGCCTTCGATGAACATCAGCAGCGCCAAATCGTTGCCGGTCAGGCTGCCGAGAATGTCGCTGGGATGCAGGGTCGCGCGAACCGCCTCGCACAGATGGCGCAAGGCTTGGTCGCGGGCGGCCAGTCCCCACGCGCGCCGGATCGCATCGCCGTTGAGCAGGCTGACGATCAAAAGGCCGGGCGACTGCGGCAACCGCTCGATATGGCCGAGAACGTGCGCGATCTGCCGGCGGAACGCCTCGCGGCTGAACACGGGAAGAAACGGGTGGTGATCGACGATCTGCTCGATCTGCGCGAGGCGGCGGCGCGCCACGTCGAGTTCCGCGCGCATCTGTCCCAACTCGGCCAGCAATTGCTCGATCACCCGTTCGGCGTCGGGCGACAGCTTGTCCGCGGACAGCCCCGCGATGGTGACGGCGGTGGCCTCGCCTTCGGCGTGCGCGTCCCCGCCGGCGGCATCCCTGCCGCCGTGGTCGTTCGCGCCGTCGGAACCTTCGCCGCCCCCACTCTTGCGTCGCGGCGGAGCGTGTTCGGCCCCGCCATGGCCGTCGCGCAACGATTCGATGGGGGGCGGACCGCCCGTCATGCCCGATTCCATCGCTCGTCTCCC
>CAYIQU010000520.1:0-1696 GCA_964365645.1 uncultured Hyphomicrobiales bacterium
CGCTCATCCAGTCGGCGCCGGTCGCCATGCCGTTGTAGAAGGCGGGCACGCGCCGTCCGGCGACGTAATATTCGGACAACTGCGCCGTGCGCGACATCCAGCCGATGACGGCGTAGACGCCGATGGTCAGAAACACGAACAGGTAGCCGAGGATCTTGTTCGGCACGCCCAACTGCTCGAGAACCGCGAGGACGAGAACGAAGCCGATGAACCCGCCGGCGTAGGTGCCGTAGATCCGACCGAGATTTGAAATAAAGTCAGAGCCTTCTTTCATGATCTTTTCCCCCTGGGTTCAGTCTTCAGCCACGCCGTACTTCTCGTCGATCTTGTTCTGTGCCTTGGCGTTCCAGAAGCAGATGACGACGAAGGCGATCAGCGAGCCTTGCGCGGCCATGTAGAAGCCGAGCGGGAATCCTAAGATGACGACGCTGTTGAGCTGGATGGCGAACGCGTGGACCACGAAGCTGAAGACGACCCAAAGCAGCATGATGATCTTCATCAAGCTCAGGGTTTCGTTCCAGTGGGCTTCCACTGTTTCTTTCGATATTTCGCTCATGATGTCGGTTTCCTTTCTCCCTTGAGTCCCTTGTTACGTCGTCCCTGTGAGTCCATTCGCTTCCGGTGGAGATCCCCCGATCTCTCCGACGAGAGGGATCAATACACGGCCAACCCCGGCGCGGTGCCGGGCGCGAACGAAACAAAAATTCCTGGAAATCCCTGGTGAAGCATCCCGCCTTATTTATGTTTTTGTTTTCCCTGTGTCATGCTTGATACCATGCTCCCGAAACTCAAGACAACAGGCGTTTTTCGCATATGAGATCTTTCGCATTAACAAATTCGGTCCACGCCGCCTGGGCAAAAGTCAGCGCCCTGTGGCACCCGCCTGCTTTGACAACGCCCGAATCGCTCCGTGAGTTCATCGCCGCCCGCGCCGCCTTCGTCGCCCAGAAGGTCGCGGTGGATTATTGCCGGGGCAAGACCGGCTTGTTTTCGCATGCGCTGTTCGAGGAAAAGGAGTTCCAGGACGCGCTCACCGTCTGCCGCTGGGAATCCTTCGCCGCAACCCTTAGCGATATTCTAATTCTGACCGAGGGGTTTCTGCGAACGGCTAGCCCACAAATCGACCGCGACCGGCTCCACCGGATCGATGCCGCCCTGGCCGGGTTCTATCCCGCGATTCTCGCGTCCCACCCTTTGCCCACCCATCGCGCCGGCAAGGATTGGTCCGACGTCGAGGCTCAGTTCGCGATTCGCTTCGCCGCCGCTTGCGCCGCCCCGCCGAGCGAGCCCGCCCAGGTCGCCCTGCATTCGGCCCGGCGCCTGTTCGAGACCCTGCCGATCCACACCAACATGCGTGAACTCGACGAGGAAATCGTCCACGGCGCGGTGCTCTTCCGCATGATCGCCGTCCATCAGGAACTGGGCCAGCGGGCCAACCCGGAAAAACTGATCGCGGCGCTGGCGGCGCGGGGGTAGGGGACCATGAGCGATTCCGCCGACCGAACCGCCGGGCAAGCCCTGGGCGCGGCGCGCATCGACAGCTTTCTGTACCGCCATCGCGTCGCCGACGTCATGCGCGGCCCCGTGATCGGCGTGCCGCCCCAAACCCCGCTGGCCGAGGCCAGCCGGATCATGATCCGCGAACGGGTCGGCTCGCTGATCGTCACCGGCGCCGACGGCCGCGCGGCGGGCATCG
>CAYIQU010000521.1:0-1693 GCA_964365645.1 uncultured Hyphomicrobiales bacterium
CGGCGATGGCGGCCGCGTAGCCGGCGTTCTGTTCGTGGCGGAACGAGAGCACGCGAATCCCTGAGGCCTGCGCCATGCGGCCCAGGTCCGTGATCGGGATGCCGGGCACGCCGTAGATCGTGTTGATCCCGTTGAGCTTGAGCGCGTCGATGACGAGGTGGAAGCCGTCCGTCAGGTCTTGCGTCTCTGCCGCCGTCGGCGTCTCTTGTTTCTTCGCCGTTCCTTCGGCCATGGGTTCCTCCTGGACAATGCGTATGGGCGGGCGGGCATGTCCCGCCGCCGGATCGGCGGTTTTTTTAGTCGAGATAGTGGACGTTGTTGCGAACGTGGTCGGCGAGATTGAGGGTGTGTTCGCGAACCAGACGCTCGGCCATTTCGGGGTCGCGCGATTCGATCGCCTCGATGATATGCAAATGGTCGATGATCGAACGGTTGGCGCGGTTGTTTTCGCCGATGGTGCGGTCGCGGATCGAGCGCATATGAATGAACAGGCTGTCGGCCATGTCGCGCAGCTTGGCGCATTTGCTGAGAATCAGGATCGCCTGGTGGAACCGGATGTTGGTGCCGGAGTATTCGTCGATCTTCACCTGGGTCTGGGCGCCCTTGCCCTTGAAGGTGGCGAACATCTGGCGCAGCCCGGCGATTTCGCCGTCGGAGGCGTTCTGGGTGACGAGCCGGGCGGCCATGCTTTCCAGCGCCGCCCAGACCATGATCATGTCGAGGATCTCGGCCTTGCTCTTGCGGACGATGAAGACGCCCTTGCGCGGGGCGATCTGGACCAGTCCTTCCTGTTCCAGCCGCGCCAGCGCTTCGCGGATCGGGGTGCGGCTGATGCCGAGTTTTTCCGAAAGCTGCCGCTCGTCGAGACGCAACTCGGCGTTCTCGGCGTAGATGTTCATGGACGTGATCGCCTGCTTCAAACGGTCATAGATCAGCGACTTGAGGCTGAGATCGGCCTCGACGCGCTGAAGGTCCAGTTTGGCGGCGGGAATCGACGACATGGCGCTCAAGCGGGTTGGCGGGGAAAGGGCCTTTTTCGCCCTTTCTTGGGGCGAGGGCGGAGCGGCTGGCCGCCCTGGTATTCCATACACCAAAGCCCAGACCGAGACAACGCGCCCGGGCGGTTTTTTCAGTGGATGGAGGGCCCGGAAGCTTGCTCCGGGGCGAAGGGGGATGAACCCCTTACGCCCGGGAGGGCATCAACCGGTTCATGGCCGCCGCGGCCACGGGCCAGAGGAGGATGGTCAGGCCTATCGCCATGATCGACCCGACCAGGCCGTTGGACCAGAAGACCGAAACGGAGCCTTGGGAAATGATCATCGACTGGCGGAAGGCGCTTTCGGCCATGTCCCCCAGCACGAGAGCCAGCACCAGGGGCGCCAGCGGGTAGTTCAGCTTCTTGAACGCGTATCCGACCACGCCGAAGAACAGCATCAGGGCGATGTCGAGGAAGGCGTTGTGGACCGTGTAGGCGCCGATGGCGCAAATCACGACGATCACCGGCCCGATGATGCTGAAGGGAATCCGCAGGATCGCCGCCCACCACGGCACGGTGGTCAGCACGACGATCAGGCCGACGATGTTGCCCAGATACATGCTGGCGATCAGGCCCCAGACGAAATCCTTCTGCTCGGTGAACAGCAGCGGTCCCGGCTGCAGGCCCCAGATCAAGAGACCGCCCAGCAGCACGGCG
>CAYIQU010000522.1:0-1685 GCA_964365645.1 uncultured Hyphomicrobiales bacterium
GAAAACACCGCCGCGCGGCGCCGCCTCGAGGCGTCGCTGACCGAGACCCGGGCCAAGCTCGACAACATCGTCCAGTCGGCCGAGGCCGAGGCGCGCATGGCGCTTGAGGAGAAAAGACGCTCGCTCGAGGAATTCGCCAGCCGGCTGCGCAAGTACACCGACAACCTGGATCGCACCGTGTTGCGCGCGCCGGTCGACGGCGTGGTCAAGACCATGTACGTCGCCACCGTCGGCGGCGTGGTCAAGGCGGGCGGCACGGTCGCCGATCTGGTGCCGGCCGGCGACACGCTGGTGATCGAGGCGCGGTTGCCGCCCCAGGACGTCGGCCACGTGCGGCGGGGACAGACCGCGATCATCAAGCTGGCCTCGGCGGAAGCCGTGCGCTTCGGCAACCTGGAAGGCCGCGTCGTCAACGTCGCGCCCGATACGGTGACGACCCAGCAGGGCATCGCCTTCTACAAGGTCCGCATCGAAACCGAGCGGGATTATTTCCAGCAGCGCAACCTGCGCTACGATTTGGTGCCGGGCGTGCAGGTCGCGTGCTCGATCCTGATCGGCAAGCGCACGGTGCTCGATTATCTGCTCGATCCGTTGATCGGCGGCGCGGGAATGGCGTTGCGCGAACGCTGAGGGTCTGTTCGACGCGGACCGCGTCCGTCGGCGGTCAGGGCAGGCGGGCGAGGAAGTAGGCGAGAGCCTCGAGGTCGGGCGTGCCGGCGCCGCTTAATTTGTTGGGCATTATGTCGCCGGTGCCGACGCGCGTTCCGGACTTGAAGTCGTTCATCGCCTTCAAAAGGTAATCCTCGCGTTGGCTGGCCAGCCGGGCGATCCGGTTGTCGCCCGCGAAGTTGGCGCGATGGCAGGTATCGCACTTTTGTCCCTGCGCCAGCTTGCGGCCCTTGGCGAAGCGGGCGCGATCGGTCGTCGCCGGCGGCGGCGACGCTTTCTGGCTGGTGAAATAGGCGGCGATATCGGCGATGTCGCCGTCGGTCAGGTGCGCGACCGCGGCGGTCATCTCGGGAATGTGCCGGTAGTGGTTCTGATAAAGCCGGATCTGCGACTGGATGTAGGGCGCCGGCTGGGCGGCGAGCGAGGGAATGCCCTCGAACGGCGAATTGCCGTTGGCGCCGTGGCAACTGCGGCAGGAACTCGACTTGTCCTCGCCCGCGACGGGATCGGCGGCTCGGGCCGGAGCCGGCGAAAGGACGGCGCCCAAAACAAGGACCCAAAAAACAAGAGCCACGGCGAGAGCCGCGAGGGAGCGCGCAAGGGGAATAGCCGTCATCGTCCGTCAGCCTCCGCGATGAGAAGGCAATGATAGAAGATGAAAGGAGGAACGGCCAAGGCCGTCTTTGCGGGGTCAGGCCGCCGAGACGGCGTCTCCGGCCCCGTGGGCCGCGCCCGCGCGCGGCACGGTGAAGTGGAAGGCGGAGCCTTGGCCCGGCGCGCTTTCGGCCCAGATGCGCCCGCCGTTCATCTCGACCAGATGCTTGCACAGCGCGAGGCCGAGCCCGGTGCCCTTTTCGCCCTTGGTGCCCGGCGTGGTGAGGTTGGCGCCGACCTGGAAGAGGGTCGCGACCCGTTCCGGCGGAATGCCGACGCCGGTGTCGTTGACCGTGACGCGGACCGCGCCGTCGTCTTCCCGCGCCTCGATGCGCACCGTTCCGCCCGGCGGCGTGAACTTG
>CAYIQU010000523.1:0-1685 GCA_964365645.1 uncultured Hyphomicrobiales bacterium
GGCGCGCGGGGATTCCCGCCCCCGCCCCCCCTCCCCCGCCCCGGACGGCCGTGGGAGGTAGACAAGACGCAGGGCGGCCGTCGCCGCATCTGGAGACCTTAAATCCATGACTCGCGAGGCGATGGAATTCGACGTGGTGATCGTGGGCGCGGGGCCGGCGGGCCTGGCGGCCGCGATCCGGCTGAAGCAGCTCGCGCAAGCCGAGGGCCGCGAGACCGCCGTCGCCGTGGTCGAAAAAGGTTCCGAGGTCGGCGCGCATATCCTGTCGGGCGCGGTGCTGGAGCCGCGCGCGCTCAACGAATTGATCCCCGACTGGAAAGAGCGCGGCGCTCCCTTGAACACGCCGGCCGGCGACGACCGGTTCTTGTTCCTGACCGCCGGCGCGGCCATTCCCCTGCCCCCGCCGCCGCAAATGAATAATCACGGCAATTATATCGTCAGTCTCGGCAACGTCTGCCGCTGGCTGGGACGCGAAGCCGAATCGCTCGGCGTCGAAATCTTTCCCGGCTTCGCCGCGGCCGAGGTGCTGTACGACGAGGCGGGCGCGGTCACGGGCGTCGCCACCGGCGACATGGGCCGCGACAAGAACGGCGAACCGGGCGCCGGCTTCCAGCCCGGCGTCGAGTTGCGCGCGCGCTATACCCTGTTCGCGGAAGGCTGCCGGGGCTCGCTGTCGCAATCGCTGATGGCCCGGTTCGAGTTGCGCCGGAACGCCGATCCCCAGACCTACGGCATCGGCATCAAGGAGTTGTGGGAAATCGATCCCGCGAAACACAAGCCGGGCACGGTCATGCACACCATCGGCTGGCCGCTCGATCCCGCCACCTACGGCGGGTCGTTTCTCTACCACTTGGAAAACAACCAGGTCGCCGTCGGCTTCGTCGTCGGCCTCGACTACGCCAACCCTTATGTGAGTCCCTTCGACGAATTCCAGCGCTTCAAGACCCATCCCGCCATCCGTCCCATCTTCGAGGGCGGGCGGCGCATCGCCTACGGCGCGCGGGCGCTGAACGAAGGCGGCCTGCAATCGGTGCCGGGACTGGTGTTCCCGGGCGGCGCGTTGATCGGCTGCGCGGCGGGATTCCTGAACGTGCCCAAAATCAAGGGCAGCCACACCGCCATGAAGTCCGGCATGGTGGCGGCCGAGGCCGTGGCGGCCGCGCTCAAAGCCGACGCGCCGGCGCGCGGGCTGGACTCGTATCCCGAGGCGCTCAAGCGTTCCTGGGTGTGGGAGGAATTGCACTTGGCCCGCAACGTGCGGCCCGCGTTCCGTTTCGGCCTGTGGGGCGGGCTCGCGTACTCGGCGTTGGATACGTATGTGCTGCGCGGCCGCGCGCCGTGGACGCTGCGCCACCACGCCGACCACGCCCGGATGAAACCGGCCCAGAACTTCGCGCCGATCGCGTATCCCAAGCCCGACGGCACGGTTTCGTTCGACAAGCCGTCCTCGGTGTTCTTGTCCAACACCAACCACGAGGAAAACCAGCCCTGCCACCTGACGCTGAAGGACAAGGCCGTGCCGGTCGGCGTCAACTTGGCCCTCTACGACGGCCCCGAGCAGCGGTTCTGTCCGGCCGGGGTTTATGAATTCGTCGACGACGGCGGCAAGAAGCGTTTGCAGATCAACGCCCAGAACTGCGTGCACTGCAAGACCTGCGACATCAAGGACCCGACCCAGAACATCG
>CAYIQU010000524.1:0-1682 GCA_964365645.1 uncultured Hyphomicrobiales bacterium
ACGTCGGCGAAGTCGAGATTGATCAGGCCGGGCATGACCATCAGGTCGGTGACGCTGCGCACGCCGGAATAGAGAACGTCGTCGGCGATGGAAAAGGCGTCGGCGAACGTGGTTTTTTCGTTGGCGATACGGAACAAATTCTGGTTGGGAATGACGATCAGCGTGTCGACGTGCTGTTCGAGTTCCTGGATGCCGGCGTCCGCCAGGCGCATCCGATTGACGCCTTCGAACTGGAACGGCTTGGTCACGACCCCGACCGTCAGGATGCCGAGATCGCGGCAGGCCTTGGCGATGATCGGCGCGGCGCCGGTGCCGGTGCCGCCGCCCATGCCGGCGGCGACGAAGGCCATGTGCGTGCCCTTGAGTTCCTCGATGATGTTTTCCAGCGCCTCTTCCGCCGCGGCGCGGCCGACGTCGGGGCGCGATCCCGCGCCCAAGCCCTGCGTCAACCCGGCGCCCAGTTGCAACTGCTTGCCCGCCTGCGAATGGCGCAACGCCTGCGCGTCGGTGTTGGCGACGACGAAGTCGACGCCCTGCAATTCCAAGCGGATCATGTTGTTGACCGCGTTGCCGCCCGCCCCGCCGACGCCGATCACGGTGATGCGCGGGCGAAGCGCGGTGGCGTCGTCGCCGGACGGCCCGTCGCTGGGGGGAAGGCTCAGATTAATCGTCATATCGGTCCTCCTGACGTTGGTTCCTGCAAGAATGCCGCCTAATGGTTGACAAGCCGTTACCGGCAAGGCGGTTCGGACGGCGAAAAAGCGCTGAAAACGGGGGCAAAGGATGGAACATGGTCTTTTTCCCTAGAAATTCTCGCGCAACCACTGGCCCAAGCGCCCGAACCGGCCCGGCATGGGCCCGCCGGCCTGAAGGGCGGCGGCCTCGGCCGCGCGCGGAGTCTTCAAGGCGAACGCCAGCAATCCGGCCGCCGTCGAAAAGGCCGGGCCGCTGACCGCCTCGGCCAATCCGTCGATGGTCTTCGGCCGGCCCTGGCGGACCTGGCGGTCGAGCAGCTGGGCGGTGAATTCGCGCACCCCCGACATCTGGCTGGCGCCGCCGGTCAGCACCACGCGCCGGCCGGCGACCTTGTCGAAGCCCGCCGCTTCCAGGCGCTGGCGGACCATTTCGAGAATTTCCTCGATCCGCGGCCGGACGATGCCGACCAGCATCGAGCGCGGAATCTGGTGCGGCTCGCCCGCGCCGTCCTCGCCGATCAGCGGCACGGTGATCATCTCGCGGTCGTCGGAGGGCGACGGCAGCGCGCTGGCGTAAAGGGTCTTCAGCCGTTCCGCCTGCGCCAGCGGCGTCGACAGCCCGCGAGCGATGTCGTTGGTCACGTGCACGCCGCCGACCGGAACGCAATCGGTGTGCACCAGCTCGCCGTCGAAAAAGACCGCGACCGAGGTGGTGCCGCCGCCCATGTCGATCAAGGTGACGCCGAGCTGCACCTCGTCGTCGACCAGGCTCGCCAGCGCCGAGGCGTAGGGCGCGACGACCATCTGCTCGACGTCGAGATGACAGCGCGCCACCGCCGTCGTCAGGTTGCGCAACGGCCCGCCGGGAACGGCGACCACGTGCAAATTCACGCCCAGGCGCTGGCCGTACATGCCGCGCGGATCGCGCACGCCGCGATTGCCGTCGATGGAATAGCCGACGGGAAGGGCGTGGATCATTTCGTAGTC
>CAYIQU010000525.1:0-1677 GCA_964365645.1 uncultured Hyphomicrobiales bacterium
GGCGCTGATGGCGGTGCGCAGGTAGACCTCGGCGGTGGTCGTGCCGACCGGCCCCATGTCCTTCCACCAGTCGAGGTAGTTGGGCTGCCAGGACTCCAGCGCCCGCTGCAGGCGGCGATCCTCGGAAAGGTTGACGTTGTTCGGAATCTTCTCCGCGTAATCGATGCTCGCCATCAGACTCTCTCCTGGTTGAAAGCGGCCCGCTTGCCGGTGCCGTAGAGGCGCAGCGCGCCCGATTCGCCCACCGCGTTGGGGCGCTGGAAGATCCAGTTCTGCCAGGCGGTGAGGCGGCCGAAGATCTTGGTTTCCATTGTTTCCGGACCGGCGAAGCGCAGGTTCGCCTCCATCCCGGTCAGGGCGTCGGGCGAGAAACCGGCGCGGGCCTCGAGCGTCACGCGCAATTCGTCGTCCCAATCGATGTCGTCGGGCGCGCGGGTCACCAGCCCAAGAGCCATGGCGGCGTCGGCGTCGAGATCGCGGCCGACCGATTCCCGGGCCCGGTCGACGCTGGCGGGTTCGCCGAGGAAGCGCGTCGCCAGCCGGCTCAACCCGTTGCCCATGGGCAGGGCGTCGAAGTTGCTTTCCGTCAGCCGGATCGCGGCCGGCGGGCGGTTGTCGCCCTCGCGCCGCCCCAGCAGCATGAACGAGCGGTCGGCAGCGAACGCGGCCTCGAGCAGGAAGCCGCAGAAGCAGCTTCCCGGCTCGACCGCCGCGAAGATGCTGCGCGCGGTCAAATCGAGGCGCTTCAAGGTCCGCTTCCAGTAATGCAGGATTTCGCGGCCGAGCCAGTCGTTGCGGCTGGTGTGCAGCAGGGCGTCGTAGGCGGCGACCCGATCGATCGAACCCTCGGCGCGCAGCAGCAGCGAGGCCACCGTGGGTTCGTTGATGCGCAGGTGCAACAGGGCGTCATCCAGTTCGCGGGCCAATCGCAACGGCCAGAACGCGGCGCCCTGGGCGTGGATGCCGTCGGCGTCGGCGGGCGGAGGATCGTCGGGCGCCTTCAGGATGACGGTCGCGCACCGGGTGGCGCGGTCGATCCGGATCGCGACCCAATCGTAGCTCACGCCGTCGGTGGTGAACGCGCGATTGAGCGGCGTCAGCGCGATCCCCTTGACGCCGCGCGGCCGATCGGACGAGGCCGCGAATTCCAGCGCGCGCTTGCGAACCGCGTCGCTGAACGCCGACGACGGAATCACCTCGTCGACCAGGCGCCATTCGACGGCGCGCTTGCCGCGCACGCCTTCCTCGGTCGAGCTGAAGATGTCGGCCAGGTCGCGGCGCACGCGGCGCTTGTCGACGACCCGGGTCAACCCGCCGGTGCCGGGCAGCACCGCCAGCAGCGGCACCTCGGGCAGCGATACCGAGGTGTTCCCGTCGTCGACCATCATGATGTGGTCGGTTGCCAGCGCCAACTCGTAGCCGCCGCCCGCGGCGGTGCCGCGGATCGCGCAGATGTATTTCTGCCGCGAATACTCGGTCGCGTCCTCGATGGACAGGCGCGTCTCGTTGGTGAACTTGCAGAAGTTGACCTTGTGGCCGTGGCTCGACAAACCCAGCATCTTGATGTTGGCGCCAGCGCAGAAAATCTTGTCCTTGGCCGAGGCGATGACGACGACCCGCACCTCGGGGTGCTCGAAACGCAGCCGCTGCACCGCGTCGTACAGCTCGATGTCGACG
>CAYIQU010000526.1:0-1674 GCA_964365645.1 uncultured Hyphomicrobiales bacterium
CCCCGCCCAGGTTCGGCGAAATGCCGGTGACGTAGGACGACAGCGCGCAGCGGCCTTCCGCCATCACCCCCATGGCGCCGAACAAGAAGACCTCGGCCTCGACCGGGGTGCGGCGGATGAGCGCGGTCAACTCGGCGACGGTCAGCGTGCGCGGCAGCACCACGCGCTGGATGTTGAATTGGCGATGAAAGAACGAAATCGCCTCGAACGTCGAGGCGGACGCCTGCACCGACAGGTGCAGGCGCAGCTCGGGATGGTTCCTTGCCGCGTACTCGGCGACCGCGATGTCGGCGACGATGGCGGCGTCCGCCTTCAGGCGCGCCGCGTCATCGATGGCTTGCCGCCACGGGGCCGGATGGCCGGCGGCGGCGAACGTGTTCACGGCGATGAACACCTTGACGCCCCGGCCGTGGGCGAAGGCAATGGCCTCCTTCATTTCCGCGCGGTTGAAATTGAGGCCGGGGAAGTTGCGCGCGTTGGTGCAGTCGCGCCAGCCGGCGTAGACCGCGTCCGCGCCCGCGTTCACCGCCGCGCGCAAGGACGCCGGCGTGCCGGCGGGACAGATCAATTCGGCGGCGCGTTCGGTTCTGGCGCGGGCGGTCGCAACGCGGGCGGTCACGGCGCGGCCCTCGCGGCCCGACGCCGGGCGTGGAGTTTTTCCAGAACCCCGCCGCCGAAACGCAGGACGCGCGACGCCAGCGCCGCCGCCGGTCCCGGCGGCAGGACCAGTTCGGCCAGGCCGTTCAGCTCGGCGTTGTCGAGCGCGTTGCGCAGGGCGACGGCGGCCTCGGTGCTGCCCTCGACCGCGATGCGGCGGGAAAAGAACAACGCGTCGCCGTCCACGCGCCCGTCGGCGAGTTGGGCGAGCAGGCGCAGCGGCCCGCCGATGACGGCGGCGACGCGGGCCGGATCGAGATCGTCCTTGGCCACGACCCGTATCCCGGGGCGGCGGGTGTCGGCGCGCAGAATGACGGCCAGCGGCAGCTCGTCGGGAACCAGCGCGAAGGTCGGATCGGGAATGCCCGCCAGCCGCTCGAACAGGGCGGGATGGCGGCGGGCGGCGAGGCGGGCGGCGACGGCCAGCACCGCGTCGAGTCCCGGCGCCGCCAGGGCGGCCAGAACCCGGCGCGGAACCATGGCCGCTGTCGGCATGGCGGGCGCCGTGGCGCGGGGCATTGCTTTTGCGGACCCTCCTCAAGCCTGGGAAGGCCGCGATCATGCCCGCGCCCGCGCGCCTCGGCCTTGACCATGGTCAAACGAGAACGGCCGGCGCGCGCGACGCGGGCGGTGTTCTCGTTGACGTTCTCGTCCGGCAGGGCGACGCGTTCTTTCAGCTCCTCGATGGAATGTGCGGGCTTTGGAATCGCCCGGTTGACGGCGCCCGCGCCTTCCCCCGTTCGGGTTGGTCGGGAAATGGGGAGAAACGGCCGTTTTGCAAGGCCCGCCGGGGCGAAGGGGTGGGGCGGGATCGGCCCGATTCCGCCCGCCCTTCCGGTTGCGCGAAGGCCCGATTCCGGGCATGGTTCCCCTCTCACAATCATTCTCGATTCAAGAAACCACATCAGGGAGATGACACCATGAACACCCGTATTCTCGCCGCGGCCGCGCTGGGCCTCGGCCTCGCCGTCACGGGCGCCGCAGGGGCGCAGCAAAAGTCCCTCACGCTCGGCACGG
>CAYIQU010000527.1:0-1672 GCA_964365645.1 uncultured Hyphomicrobiales bacterium
CGGCGGTGGATTGGGGGATGATGGCGTTTTCCCGCGCCGAGAATTCGGGCAGCAGGGGATGGTACTGGTAGACGAAGCCGAGATTGACGCGGCGCATCCGGGTGCGTTCGTCGTCGCCCATGCCGCCGCAGGCGAGACCGGCGAGGATCACCTCGCCCTCGTCGGGGCGTTCGAGCAGGCCGGCGATGTGCAGCAGCGTCGATTTGCCCGCGCCCGAGGGGCCGACCAGGGCGACGATCTCGCCCGCGCGGACCTTCAAGTTCGCGCCGCGCAGAACCGCGAGCGTGCTCTTGCCCTGGACGAAAGTGCGGACGATGCCGCCCAATTGCAGGACGATGTCACTCATAGCGCAGCGCCTCGGCCGGATCGAGCGCGGCGGCCCGCCAGGACGGATAGATCGTCGCCAGGAAGGACAGCCCCAGGCCCATCAGCGCCACCGCCGAGACTTCCGACCAATCGATCTTCGCCGGCAGCCGCGACAGGAAATAGATTTCCGCCGCGAACAGGTCGGTCCCGGTCAGGCCTTGGATCCCCTGCCGGATGGTTTCGATGTTGAGCGCGAAGGCGATGCCCAGCACGCACCCGGCGACGGTGCCGATGACGCCGATGCTGGCGCCGCTCATGAAGAAGATGCGCATGATCGAGCCGCGCGTCGCGCCCATGGTGCGCAGAATGGCGATGTCCCGGCCCTTATCCTTGACCAGCATGATCATGCTGGAAACGATGTTGAAGGCGGCGACCAGGATGATCAGGGTCAGGATCAGGAACATGACGTTCCGTTCGACCTGGATGGCGTTGAAGAAGCTGGAATTGGCCTGTTGCCAATCGTGGATGCGGGCCTTGCCCGACAGCGCCGAATGGATGTGCCCGCCGATCTTGGGCGCGTCGTCGGGATTGGTGACGAACACTTCCAGGTTCGTGACCGCCCCGGGAAGGCGGAAATAGAGCTGCGCGGCCTCCAGCGGCATGAAGACGAAACTGGAATCGTACTCGAACATGCCGACGTTGAAGGTGGCGACGACGCGATAGGCGCGCATGCGCGGCATGGTGCCGATCGCCGTCGTCACGCCTTGGGGCGAAATCAGGGTGATCTGATCGCCGATGCCGACGCCCAGGCGGTCGGCCAATCGGCTGCCGACGACGATGGCGTCATCGCCCTTGAACTGGGCGAGTCCGCCGCCGCGAATGTTCCGGCCGACCAGGCTGCGGCCGACGGCCAGATCGTCGGGGCGGATGCCGCGAACCACCGCGCCGCGCGCCGCGCCGCGGGCCGAGGCCATCACTTGGCCCTCGACGATGGGCGTCACGGAAACGACGCCGGGAACCTTGCGCACCACGGCGGCGACGGCGTCGAAATCGGCGAGCGCGGTCGTCTGCCCATGGACGCCGAGATGGCCGTTGAGGCCGAGAATGCGCGACAGCAGTTCCTGGCGGAATCCGTTCATCACCGACATGACGATGATCAGCGTCGCGACGCCGAGCGCGATGCCGAGCAGCGAAAACCAGGCGATGACCGAGATGAACCCTTCCTGCCGGCGCGCCCGCAGGTAGCGCATCGCCACCGACCATTCGAAACGGGTGAACACCGGCGGTCCCTGCCCTTTCCGTCTTGCTCAGCCGCCGGCGAGGCGGGCGAGCGCGGACTCGCGGCTCAATTCCTGGCGCTCGCCGC
>CAYIQU010000528.1:0-1665 GCA_964365645.1 uncultured Hyphomicrobiales bacterium
TGACGACGTCACCCTTCTTGATGCCCTGGGCCTTCAGCGCGTTGGCCAGCCGGCAGACGTGCTCGTGCAGCTCTTTATACGTGATCTTCTTGCTGTCGCCCGGATCGTCGCCTTCCCACAGGATGGCGGTCTGGTTGCCGCGGGTCTTCAGGTGCCGGTCGATGCAGTTGGCGGACGCATTGAGCGTGCCGTCGTGGTACCAGCGGACGTGGACCGGCGGCTGGAAGCTCGTGTCCTTGACCTTGCTGTAGGGCTTGATCCAGTCGATGCGCTTGCCGTGCTCGCCCCAGAATCCTTCCGGATCCTTGACCGAGCGGTCGTACATCTCGAGGTACTTCTTGTTGTCGGCGTGCGCGGCGCGGGCGACGGCTTCGGGGACGGGGAACAACGGGTCGTGCATGGGATTTAGGGCCTCTTCCTGGGGGTGGTCGCGGCGGTTGGTCCCGCCGGATCGCGTTGCTTGGGCGACAGTTTATCGTCCTGAAAGGAACCGGAAAAGGCCCCTCAATCCGCGAGAAAGACGCATCCGTCCTCGACGACGGCTTTCAGCGGCGCCAGGGACTTGCCCGCGCAGGGGCCTTCCACGCAATAGCCGTCCTCGATGCAGAACAGCGCGCCGTGGCTGGAGCAGAGAATAAACGTCTTGTCGAAACTCAAGAACCGGCCGGGAATCAGGTCCAGCGGCGCGCGGCTGTGCGGGCAACTGTTGACGTAGGCGAACACGTTTCCGGCCCGCCGCACCGCCAGAACGCCCCGCCGCCGCCCGTCCGGGTGGGTAACGGCGAAGCCGGCGCTGTCCCCGTCGGGAATGTCGTCGAGCCGGCACAGCAAGAGGCGCGTCACGGGGCAACGCCGCCCATGGCGCAGATGAGGGTCCAGGACTCGTCGTCCACCGGCATCACCGAAAGCCGCGACTGGCGCACCAGGGCCAGATGGGCGAGTTTCGGTTCGGCCTTGATGGCCGCCAGCGTCACCGGCGCCTTCAAGGGCCGGCCGGCGCGAAAATCGACCATGCCGAAACGGCCCGTCGGATCGGTCGGGTCGGGATAGTAGGTCTTGACGACCTCGACGATGCCGACGACTTCCCGGCCCCCATGCGAAGGAGAGGGGCCCGAGTGATAGAAAAACGCGCGCTCGCCCTTTTTCATGGCCTTGAGGCTTTTCGCGGCCTGGTGATTGCGAACGCCGTTCCACGGCTCGACGCCTTTGCGGACGTGATCGTCCCACGACCACGCTTCCGGTTCCGATTTCACCAGCCAGTACGCCATGGGGAACGATTCAGTCCGCTTCGGTGCCGATGGGCCGGGCCAAGAGGCCGGCGATGGCCGCGTCCAGGTCCGCGCCGCGGCCCAGCACCGCGTCGACCGCCTCGCAAATCGGCATCTCGATGTGGTGGCGCCGGGCCAGCGCGACGACCGAGGACGCGGTGAACACGCCCTCGGCGACCGAGCGGCGGGTCGACAGAATATCGATCAGGCGCTGGCCCTTGCCCAGCGCGACGCCGAGCGAGAAGTTGCGCGACTGCATGGCGTTGCACGTCAGCGTCAAATCGCCCAGCCCCGAGAGTCCCATCAGGGTCAAGGGCTGGCCGCCCTTGACCAGGGCGAGCCGGGTCATCTCGGCCCGGCCGCGCGTGATCAAGGCGGCGCGCGCGTTGTCGCCCAG
>CAYIQU010000529.1:0-1657 GCA_964365645.1 uncultured Hyphomicrobiales bacterium
GGCGAGCGGTTGTAAACGGTGACGGCCCAGCCCGCCTTGTGCAGGTGGCCGGCCATGGGATAGCCCATGTTGCCCAGGCCGATCCAGGCGGCTTTTTTGGCGCTCATGCGGTGCGTTCTCCTGAAGGCTTAAAGGGGCATGGGAAGGCCCCGGAAGGTGGGCGATTTTAAACGGCGGCGAAGGCGGCGGAAAGGGATTCCCACGTCGCCCGGTCGGGGGCCAGCACAAGGGTCCCGTCGCGCGCGCGGGGCGGCGCGGGGCGGTAATCCCCTTCCCCGGCGGCGAGCGCGGAAAACCCTCCGGCCTCGGCGTGGATGAGAACGCCGGCGGCGTGGTCCCAGGGCTTCAGGCGGCCGACGCAGCGCATGAAGGCGAGCCGCCCGCGCGCGAGATCGAGGTATTCCAGCGCGATGGTTCCATACCGGGGAACCAGATTCGGCAGGTTTTGGGCGCCCGAGGCGCGCAACGCCTCGATCTTTTCCCGGACCCGCTTGCCGACCGTGCCGGCGAGTTCGGTCATGGGCGCGGGGGTCGTCGAGCGGATACGTTGGCCCGCCATCCAGGCGCCCTGCCCCCGCGCGGCCCAGACGGCGACGTCGTTCAAGGGATCGAGAATCCAGCCGGCCAGCGTCTCGCCGCCCTGGACGTAGGCGACGATCATGCCGAAGCGGGGAATGCCCTTGGAAAAATTGGTGGTGCCGTCCACCGGATCGACGATCCACAAGGGGCCCGGGCCTTGGATGCGCCCCAGCAGCGAGGGGTCCGTTTCCACGCCCTCCTCGCCGACGACGATCCCCGGTGCGATCGCCGGCAACAGCCGGGTCAGCAGCGCCTCGGCGGCGGTGTCGGCGGGCGTCACGGTCTCGCCCGGGCGCTTTTCGGTGATCTCGGCCGGGACGAGCGTGCCGAAGCGCGGCAAAACCTCGGCCCGGGCCGCCTCGCGCATGGCGGCCAGCACGCGCTCGGGGCTTGGCACAAGGAAGGGATCGGTCACGAAAATTTCACGGCGAAAGCATGTCGCGGTCGCGGTGATAGGCGCCGCGGAAATCGTCGAGCATCCGGGCGGCGTCGGCGTTGAAGTCGGCGCGCTGGATCAGGGCCTCGGTGACGAAGCAGACGAAGGTCACGGCCTCGGCCTTGCCGCGCAAATGAAACATGTCGGCGAAATCGTCGAGCTTTTCGTGAATGTGCTTGCGGGCGGTGACGTTCAGTTGCCGTTTGACGAAACGGTGCTTGCTGCGCCACTTGCGTTGCGTGTCGGCGGTCGCCATGGAACCCGTGCCCGGGGCGCGCTCGCGCCCCTACAGTTTGTTGCGGGCGTCTTCGCGCCCTTTCACGATGCCGGGGCTTTCGCCCCTTCCGGTTGCTGGAAGCGGCAATTCTACTAGTAGATTAACCGGGCGTAAAGGATTTTTCCGGGCGGGTTTGGGTGGTCTTGGTTAGAATCGCGGCCGGAAAACACGGGGGGGGGGAATTCTCATGTCGCAACTCATCACCGGCGCGCCGCTGTGGGTTTGGCCGCTTCTCGCCCTGCTGATCGGAATGGGGTTGAGGAGCCAGACGGCGCGGCGGGTTCCGGTGTGGACTCTGGCGATCCTGCCCGCCCTTTCCCTGGGGCTGGCGGCGATGCGCATCGCCAAGATGCCGAGCGTGGCGC
>CAYIQU010000530.1:0-1652 GCA_964365645.1 uncultured Hyphomicrobiales bacterium
AGACGCACGGCAACCGGTTCTGGCGGGCGATCTCCTGGGCGCGCAGGTGCTTCTTGACCGTGATCGGATAATAGGTGCCGCCCTTGACGGTGGCGTCGTTGGCGACGATGACGCATTCGCGGCCGGCGACGCGGCCGATGCCGGTCACGACGCCGCCCGCCGGCACCGGGTCGTCGTAAAGGCCGTGGCCGGCCAACTGCGAGAATTCCAGGAACGGCGCCCCGGGATCGAGCAGAAGCCGGATCCGCTCGCGCACCAGAAGCTTGCCGCGCTTGATGTGCTTGTCGCGCGCTTGCGGCTCGCCGCCTTCGCGGATTTTCGCCACCGTCGCGCGCAAATCCTCGACCACGGCGCGCAGGGCCGCCGCGTTGGCCTGGAACTCAGGCGCCGAGGGATCGAGAGCGGTGCGTAGCGCCGTCATGGGCGGGCCTTTATTTCAGCTCTTGGCGGGATGATGGTGCGGTTGCGGTTCGGCATGGGGCCGCTCGCCGACCGCGCCGCCCGCTTCTTTCCAGGCGCGGAAGCCGCCGCCGATGTGCGCGACCGGACCGAAGCCCATGTCCTGGACCGCCGCCGTCGCCAGCGCCGAGCGCCAGCCCGACCAGCAGTAGAAAACGAACTGCTTGCCGCTGGAAAAGATGTCCTTGTGGTAGGGACTCTCGGGGTCGACCCAGAATTCGAGCATCCCGCGCGGAGCGTGAAAGGCGCCGGGGATCATGCCGTCGCGTTCCAGTTCGCGCACGTCGCGGATATCGACGACCACGACGTTGGGATCGACGGCGGCCTTTTTCGCCTCCTCGACCGTCAGGGTGCGAATTTTGGCGTTGGCCTCGTCGAGCAGGGCCTTGTAGCCTTTTTTCAGATGAATCTCGTTGTCGTCCATGACGTCGCTCACCACGTTTGTCCCTTCATCCAGCGTTTCACCATCCACATCCGGTCCGATCCCCAGAACGGCTCGCCATCGACGAAAAAGAAAGGGGAGCCGAACACACCTCGGGCAATGGCGTTCACGGTCTCAAGGCGCAGCCGTTCCTTGACCGCCGGATCCTGCAACGCGCCCGCCAGCGCATCGCGATCGACGTGCAAGGTCGCGGCGATATCGATGACGGTCGCGGGCGCGGAAATATCCACGTCCTCGGCGAAATAAGCGTGATAGACGGCCTTGGCGAACAGGCGGGCCTGATCGGGGTCGCGATCGTCGAGCCAATAGAAGGCCCGCGCCGCCGCCTGGGTCGCAACCGGAAAGCGCGAGGGGAATTTGTAGGGAATGTCCATCATGCGGCCCATGCGTTCCCAATCGTACTTGCAGTAATCGCCCTTGATGGGAATGTCGACTTGGGGAGGCATGTCGGTTTCCTTGAAAACGACGCCGAGCAGGATCGGTTTCCAAACGGCGCGACGGCCGGCCTGTTCGGCGAGCTCGTCCACCCGCATCGCCGCGAAATAGCCGTAGGGCGAGGAGAAGTCGAAATAGAAGTCGAGGGTCTTGCCGGTTTCGCTCATCGCCCCCCCTATGCGCCGGTCAACGCGCGGCCGATGACCAGCCGCTGGATGTCGCTGGTGCCTTCGTAAATCTGGCAGACCCGCGAATCGCGCCACAAGCGTTCGACCGGGAAATCGCTGACGTAGCCGTAGCCGCCGTGAATCTGAAT
>CAYIQU010000531.1:0-1651 GCA_964365645.1 uncultured Hyphomicrobiales bacterium
AGCGTCCACGGCCGCACCCAGCGGGCCCAGGCGGCGTCGACCCGGCCCTCGATCAGCGCGGCGATGGCGAACGAGAACGCCATCGAGAATCCGACGTAGCCGAGATAGAGCATGGGCGGATGAAAGGCCAATCCCGGGTCTTGCAGCAGCGGGTTGAGGTCGCGCCCGTTGAGCGGCGGCGGATAGACCCGCGCGAACGGATTCGAGGTCACGAGCAGGAACAGGTAGAAGCCGACGGCGACGGCGGCCTGGATAGCCAGCACGCGCGCCCGGAAGGCGGGCGGCAGGTTGCCGCCGAACAGGGCGACCGCCAGGCCGAAAAGGGCGAGGATAAAGACCCACAGCAGCATCGAGCCTTCGTGATTGCCCCACACGCCCGAGACCTTGTAGAGCATCGGCATCGCGGTGTTGGAATTCTGCGCCACGACGGCGAGCGAGAAGTCGGAAACGACGAAGGCGTACGTCAGCGCGCCGAAGGCGAACGCGACCAGCATCGCTTGGGCCGCCGCCGTCGGTTCGGCCAGCGCCATCAACAGGGCATTGCCGCGCGCCGCGCCCAGCATCGGCAGCGTCGCCTGGACCAGCGCGACGGCCAGCGCCAGGGCGAGCGCGAAATGACCGGCTTCGGCGATCATCGCGCGGGACCTTTCGCGCCCGATTTATCCGCCGGCTTCCATTGGCCGGATTTCTTGATGGCGTCCACCACCTCGCGCGGCATGTAGGTTTCGTCGTGCTTGGCGAGAACCTCGCTCGCGGCGAAGACGCCGTCGGCGAACTTGCCCTCGGCGATCACGCCTTGGCCCTCGCGGAACAGGTCGGGCAGGATGCCGCGAAAGACGACCGGAACGGTCTGGGCGGTGTCGGTGACGCGAAAGCGGACCACGCCGCCGCCCGGCTTTTCGACGCTGCCTTGCTCGACCAGGCCGCCGATGCGGATGCGGCGCTCAGGGCCCGGCGGCTTCGCGACGATGTCGGTCGGGCTGTAGAAGAAGACGATGTTTTCCTTGAGCGCGCTCAAGACCAGCGCGGCGGCCGCGCCCAGCAGCACCATGGCGACGGCGACGAAGACGAGGCGGCGGTGCTTGGGCTTCAGTCCGGTTTTCATCGCCGGTTCCTTGCGGCCGATTCGGTTTCGGCCAGCGCGGCCTCGGCCTGTTTCAGGGCGTGCGCGCTTTGCAGCCAAAGGCCGACCAGGACGACGGCGACGACGCCGAAACTCGGCCAGACGAAGGCGGCATAACCGCCCATGGCCAGGAATTCGTCGAGGCCGCTCATGCGCCGGCCCTCTGCGTTTCGCGCAGGCGCTGGGCGCGGACCTTGCCCGCCGCGATCTCGGTACGGATGCGGATCAGGACGACCCAGACGTAATAGGCCTTGAAGGCCAGCGCCATCAGCAAAAGCGGGGTCAACATGCTGGCGTGGATGGCGGGGCCGCCGGCGCGGATCACGCTCGCCGGTTGATGCAGCGTGTTCCACCAGTCGACCGAGAACTTGATGATCGGCACGTTGATGAAGCCGACCAGCGCCAGCACGGCGGACGCGCGCGCGCCGCGGGTCGGGTCGTCGAAGGCGGCGTTCAGCGCGATGTAGCCGAGATAGAGGAAGAACAGCACCAGGACCGAGGTCAGCCGCGCGTCCCAGACCCACCAGG
>CAYIQU010000532.1:0-1650 GCA_964365645.1 uncultured Hyphomicrobiales bacterium
TGCTCGACGGCGTTCCCGGCGCGGGCAAGACCGAGGTCTATTTCCAGGCGGTCGCCGCCGCGCTGGAAATCGGCCGCCAGGCGCTGGTGCTGCTGCCCGAAATCGCGCTGGGCGCGCAGTGGCTGTCGCGGTTCCGCGACCGCTTCGGCGTCGAGCCGGCCGTCTGGCATTCCGACGTCGGCCACGCGGAGCGCCGCGCGACCTGGCGCGCCATCGCCGATGGCCGGGCCGGCGTCGTCGTCGGCGCGCGCTCGGCCCTGTTTCTGCCCTTCCGCGATCTGGGGCTGATCGTCGTGGACGAGGAGCACGACGGGTCCTACAAGCAAGAAGAAGGCGTCATCTACAACGCCCGCGACATGGCGGTGGTGCGCGCCCGGCTGGGCGGCATTCCGGTCGTGCTGGCGTCGGCGACGCCGTCGTTGGAAACCGTCGCCAACATCGAGGCCGGCCGCTACGCCGTCCGCCGCCTGCCCGATCGGCACGGCGGCCAGCGCCTGCCCGAGATCGCCCTGGTCGACATGCGCGCGGAAAAACTTGCCCATGGGCGCTGGCTGTCGGCGCCGCTGAAGGAGCAGATCGCGCGCGCGCTGGCCGAGGGCGAACAGGCGATGCTGTTTCTCAATCGACGCGGCTACGCGCCGTTGACGCTTTGCCGGGGCTGCGGCCATCGCTTCCGCTGTCCCAACTGCGCCGCTTGGCTGGTGGAGCACCGATCCGGCAGAAGCGCGCGGCTGCGCTGCCATCATTGCGGCTTCGCCTCGGCGTTGCCCGAACGCTGCCCCCAATGCCAGGCGGAAGGAAAGTTCGCCGCCTGCGGTCCCGGCATCGAGCGACTGGCGGAGGAAGCGCACGAGGCTTTCCCTCAGGCGCGGATCGCGCTCGCCGCCAGCGACACCCTGGCCGGCCCCGAGGCGGCCGCCGCGCTGGTGCGCCGCGTCGAGGACGGCGAGATCGATCTTCTCATCGGCACCCAGATCGTCGCCAAGGGCTATCACTTCCCGATGCTGACCCTGGTCGGCGTGGTCGACGCCGATCTCGGATTGGCCGGCGGCGATTTGCGCGCGACGGAACGGACCTATCAATTGCTCTATCAGGTCGCCGGACGCGCGGGGCGCGGCGACCGGCCGGGACGGGTCCTGTTGCAGACCTTCATGCCCGAGCACCCCGTCATGGCGGCGCTGGCGGCGGGCGGCCGCGAGCGGTTTCTCGCCGCCGAGGCCGCCGCCCGGCGCGAGGCCGCGATGCCGCCCTTCGGCCGGCTGGTCGCCCTGATCGTCTCGGGCGAGAAGGAAGCCGACGTCGATCGCGCCGCCCGCGCGCTGGCCGCCACCCAGCCGCGCGATCGGGACGTCCGGGTGCTGGGCCCCGCGCCGGCGCCGCTGGCGCTGTTGCGCGGACGACACCGCCGCCGCTTTCTACTGAAGGCGTCGCGCGACGTCCCGGTGCAAGCCATTGTCCGCGATTGGCTGGCGCGCGCGGAGATCCCACGCTCGGTGCGTGTGCAGGCCGACGTCGATCCCTACGGATTTCTGTGAGGAAGGCGCGGACTTAGCTTTTCAGCTTCTCATCCACGGTCTGAGACAGGCTGTCGCCGGCCGCGGGCGCCGCGGATTCGGCCATCGCCGAAAAGAGCGGCGCGGCGGGCGCGGG
>CAYIQU010000533.1:0-1646 GCA_964365645.1 uncultured Hyphomicrobiales bacterium
GGCGCCCGACGGCGGGGGCCGCGGGGGCGTGGGGGCCCAACTAAGTGCGCCGGGTGAGGGGGCGACGGCCATCGACCGGGATTTATTGCGCGCGTCCACGGTGCTATAGTTCATTGACGCAGTGCATAGAGTGCACTATACTATTCGACAATGCCGACGCTGGCCGAACTCGCGAAATGCAAGATTCAAATCTACGCGGGCGACCATGCGCCGCCCCACTTCAAGATTTATGGACCGGGATCGAACGCGAATGTCGCTATCGAAACACTCGAAATCATCGCCGGCAAAGCCGACCGCAAAGCCCTCCGCGAGGCGCTCGACTGGGCATCCCGTCCGGAGAATCGCGCGCTCCTCCGCGCGACTTGGAACAGGCTTAATGCGCGCGGCTGATCGCCGCGCGTTGCCCCTGTTGCGCTCGATCAGGGTTCTCGGCCTCTATCGGGTCGCGGTAGCCTGGAAGGACGGGCGCAAGAGCGAAGTCGATCTCGCGCCGCATATCCTGCGCTATGCCGTCTATCGGCTTCTGCGCGAGAATCCGGACGCCTTCAGGCGGGCGGAAATCGTCGAGGGCGGCGTCGCCGTCGCTTGGCCCGGCGAGGGTGTCGACATTTCGGCGGACGCGATCGCGGCGCTTGAGCGGTCGCAAACCATGACACCTGAGGAGTTCCGCGCGCGCCTCAGGCGATTGGGGCTGAGCTTCGACGCGGCGGCGGCGGCCTTCGCCATCAGCCGGCGGCAGATCGCCTATTATTCGGCGGGCGCCAAGCCGGTCCCGCGCCACGTCGTCTTGGCGTTGTCCGGCTTCGAAGCGGAATTGGGGGGCGCGCGGTAGGGACCATGGATGGACCGCCGAAAGAGAAGGGCGCGAGCGACATAGCAGGCGCGCGCGTCACGGCATCCTCGATTTCAACTTGATGGTCCTGCCGTCGACGACGAACGTTCCGTAGCCGCGATGGTGGAGGGTCTTGGGATTTTTCCGCGCCGGATCGATCCAGGCCTTGACCACCTCGAGAACGAACAAATTATATTTCTTCACGAAGCCCGTGTCGGCCACACGGCATTCGAGATTGGCGAAACACTCGGCGATCAAGGGCGGCGTCACGCGCTTGGCCTTGATCGGCGTCAGGCCGAACGCCTCGAACTTGTCGACGGTGCGGCCCGAGCAATTGCCGATCGCCGCCACTTTGGGCGCCAGGTTCAGCGCCGGAACGGCGATCACGCATTCCCCGGTCGCGCGCAACGAGGCAAAGCTGTGATTGGCGCTGCTGACGACGCAGGCGACCAGCGGCGGTTCGAAGTCGAGCATCGTGTGCCAGGACATCGTCATGACGTTGGCGCGGTTCTTGCGCGCGGTCGTCAGCAAGACCACCGGACCCGGTTCGAGCAATTGGTACACCTTGGAAAGGGGCAGGGCTTTCAGACTCATGGCGGGAGCTCCCTGTGCGTGGGTGAGCATTGGAACGACGCCAATATGTTATCACATATGAGGAATTGACAATTTTCCTATTATAGGATATGTGTTGCGCTGATGAAATCGGCGCTCCCCGCGTTCTTGGACAAGTGAATAGAAGAAGCGATCAGTGATCAGGCTGACCGTCTTCTGGTTTGCTTCGCGTCACTTCTGTGCCGCTACGCTTTCCCCACCC
>CAYIQU010000534.1:0-1644 GCA_964365645.1 uncultured Hyphomicrobiales bacterium
CGACGCGCCGCACGGTTTGGGCCAGCTCGGTGGTGCGGGAAAAAAGCGTATGCGCGCGCGCCTCGACGATGGCCCGCGCGACGCGGCCGGCGAAGCGTTCCTCGCCCAGGTGGCGGATGATGTCGGCCAATTCCGCCTCGGGCAGGCGGTTGACGACGTCGGCGGCGCTCGGGCGGCCGGACTCGCCTTCCATGCGCATGTCCAGCGGCCCGTCGGCGCGGAAGGAGAAGCCGCGCGCCGGATCGTCGATCTGCATCGAGGACACGCCGAGATCGAAGGCGACGCCGTCGACGGCGGCGACGCCGGCTTCGGCCATGAGTTGCGCCATGTCGCCGAAGCCGCCGGCGAGAAGCGTGAGCCGGCCGGCGAAGCGATCCAGCAAAGGCCGGGCCGCCGCCAGCGCGTGCGGATCGCGGTCGATGCCGAAGACGGTGCAGCGCGCGGCGTCCAGGATGGCGCCGGCGTAGCCGCCCGCGCCGAACGTGGCGTCGAGGTAGACCGCGCCGTCGCGGGGCGCGAGCACGGCGAGAACGTCCTTGAGCATCACCGGAACATGGCGGGGCGCGGCGCTCACGACGTCCCCTTGTCGGCGGCGGCGGACGGCTGCATCGGCAGCACCGCGCCGCGCGCGCGCGCGCGGTCGAAGGCGGCGCGATTGCGTTCGGCGAAAGCCGCCGGTTCCCAGATCTGGCAGCGCGCACCCGCGCCGACGAACAAGGCCGCGCCGTCGATTTTCGCGTGCGCGCGGAATTCATCGGGCAGCATGATGCGCCCTTCGGGATCGAACGGCAGCGCTTCGGCGTTGTTGAGGATGACGGCGGCGAGATCGTCGCGGTCGTCGGAGAACAGGGCGAGATGGTCGAGGCTGGCTTCGAGCCGCTGCATCAGGGCCTGGCCGCAGACTTCGATCGCCGGAAACTTGAAGGACGGAAAGGCGTAGACGCCGCGGAAGCCTTCGGCCTCGAACACGTCGCGGAAGGGCTTCGGCACCGACAGCCGGCCCTTCTTGTCGATCCGGTTGACGTGTTGTTTCCCGACCAGCAGCGCCATTCGCCCACTCCCGCGCACCGCCCGACCTACGCCCGGTGCCAAAGCCCGGAAGCGACGAGACCCGAAAGGGTTCCGTCGTTGCCCGAGCCGTCCCGCCCTGTACGCCCCCACGCCCTGTTGTGGGTTTTCGTGGGATATCATGGGCATATATGGGCGTCAATGGGACCAGTATGGGATATCGTGGGTAAACAAAGTCTTAGATGGCAATGGATGAGGAGTCCGATCCCCGGTTTAGCCCCATCACCATCGGATAAAACACTAATTGAATGTATTTATCATAATATAACATATATTATAAGTTGTATTCGGCGACCCAATCCCCCCGCCAATAAACAACCCCTTGAAATAAAAAGAGGACCAGACGGCCTATAAGCCGGGTTCTGGCCCCGCCCCTTGCGGGACGATGGATGGCCATTCCTCTGGGACGCTCGTTGCCGAGCGCCTCGCGCGACCGACCCGGACGGCGGCTCGGAAGCCGCTTGCCGGCGTTGCCGCCGGCGTACCGTCCCTATTTGGTCTTGCTCCCGGTGGGGTTTGCCGTGCCGCCTCCGTTACCGGAGACGCGGTGCGCTCTTACCGCACCCTTTCACCCTT
>CAYIQU010000535.1:0-1637 GCA_964365645.1 uncultured Hyphomicrobiales bacterium
ACGGGCAAGCGCATCCGTTCGTTCCCGCTGAAGAAGCACAAGATCGAGATGGCGTGACGAACCGCGCATGGACGGAAAGGCGACCCTGCTGGCCGGGGTTCTGGGGGCGTTGACGGCGACGGCGGCCACGGCTTCGGAGACCCTGAAGCCTTTCGCCGTCGTGGACGACGCGATCCCCGCCCCGCTCGCGGGGGCGAAGGGCGATCCGGCGCGCGGGCGCGCCATCGTCGGCAGCCGGCAGGTCGGATTGTGCCTGCTGTGCCATCCCGGGCCGTTTCCGGAGGAACGGATGCAAGGCACCATCGGACCCGACCTGAACGGCGCCGGCGCCCGCTGGTCGGAAGGGCAATTGCGATTGAGGGTCGTCGACGCGCGCCGCCTCAATCCCGAGACCATCATGCCGCCGTTCTATCGCGTCGACGGTCTTGAGCGGGTGCCGGCCGCGGTGCGCGGCAAGCCCCTGTTGACCGCCGAGCAGATCGAGGACGTGGTGGCGTTCCTGGCGACGCTGAGGGAATAATCGGGCGATGGAGAACAAATCATCCGGACGGCGCGGAAGGAACGCCACGCGGCGCCAGTTCTTGCGGAGCGCGGGCGCGCTCGCCGCCGGGGGCTTGGCCCCGTCGATCGTGGTCCGTCCCGCCGCCGCGACCCCGGCCGCGATGCAAGAAGCCGTCGCCAAGATAACCGGCGGCGCCACGGTCAACGTCGGCCGGGTCAAGCTCGACATTCCGCCGCTGGTCGAGAACGGCAACTCGGTCCAGTGCATGGTGTCGGTCGAAAGCCCGATGACCCCCGCCGATTACGTCAAGGCCATTCACGTCTTCAACGAGAAGAACCCGCAGCCGAACGTCATCGGCGTGCGCTTGGGCCCGCGCGCCGGGCGCGCCCGACTTTCGACCCGCATCCGGCTCGCCGCATCGCAAACCGTGACGGCCGTCGCCGAGATGTCGGACGGCTCGTTCTGGTCGGACCGCGTCGAGGTCATCGTCACCATGGGCGCCTGCGTGGAGGACTCATGACCGCGCGCGTCCTCATCAACGTTCCGCCCAAGGCCAAGCGGGGCGAGATCATTTCCATCAACACCCTGATCGGGCACGTCATGGAGAGCGGCTTCCGTCACACCACCACGGGCGTTCCCATTCCGCGCAACATCCTGACGTTGTTCGTCGCGACGTATAACGGCGAGGAAATCTTCCGCGCGGAACTCTTCCCCGCCGTCGCCGCCAATCCGTTCATTTCCTTCGACACGGTTGCGACCGAAAGCGGAACCATCGAATTCACATGGACCGGCGACAACGGCTTTGCCGCGACCAAGCAGGCCAAGATCACCGTGGAATGACCCCGCCCGGCCTGAGCCGCTTCGTATTTTCCGTCGCCGGCGTGCTGGCCCTGGCCGCTGTCGCTCCTTTCGCCGCAGCCTGGGCCGGCGAAATTCCCCTATCCGAGCGCCGCTCGGGCTTTGAGCAGATGAAGCCCGAAACGAAGGCGATGCAGGACGACGACACCGCCAACCCAGGCATGTTGTGGGTTCTCGACGGCGAGGCGCTGTGGAACGCCAAGGCCGGCGAAGCCGGCCGCGCCTGCGCCGATTGCCACGGCGCCGCGGCGAAAAGCATGAAGGGCGTCGCCGCCCG
>CAYIQU010000536.1:0-1634 GCA_964365645.1 uncultured Hyphomicrobiales bacterium
CTTGCCGGTGCCGGTCTGGGCCGCGCCCAGAACGTCGCGGCCCATCAGGACGATGGGGATCGCCTGGGCCTGAATGGGGGTCGGGGTGGTGTAGCCCGCGTCTTGAACGGCGCGCAGGACCAATTCGCCAAGGCCTAGATCGGAAAAACTCATTAAAACCAGTACTGGAAAAGGGGCGGCCGGGCGGGCTCAGTTCATTCCAGGCGCGCCGGGACATGCCGTGATTCCGGGAAGGCCCGGAAAGTAGGGCGGATATTAGGTTTTCCGAGGGTTCTGTCAACCGCCGATACGGAATATCGGCCCGTCTGGTTCCGCGCGAGGGCTTCGGCTACGGTGGCGCCCGGTTTGAAATCCCTCTCAACAACAGGGGAAACATGGGCAAAAAGAGACCGAACGCCGAATCCCCGGCCCCGCCTTCCGCCCGGGTCCCGCTCGTCTTCCTGCCGGGATTGCTCTGCGACAAGGCGCTGTGGGCGCACCCGATCGCCGCGCTGGCCGACGTGGCCGAATGCCACGTCGCCGATTTGACCCGGGACTCGACCGTCGAGGACATGGCCCTGCGCGTGCTCGCCCGCGCGCCCGAACGGTTCGCGCTGGCGGGGTTGTCCATGGGCGGCTACGTCGCCCAGGCGATCATGCGCATCGCACCCGAGCGGGTGGAGCGGCTGGCCCTGCTCGACACCAACGCGCGGGCCGACAGCCCGGAACAGACCGAACGGCGCCGGGCGCTGATCCGGCAAACCGAGATCGGCCAGTTTCGCGGCGTGACCAAGCGGCTGCTGCCGCTGCTCATCCACGCCGACCGGCTGCGCGACGAGGCGCTGGTCGCCGTCGTCGTCGCCATGGCCGAGCGCATCGGCAAGGACGCGTTCCTGCGCCAGCAGGCGGCGATCATGGCCCGGCCCGACGGGCGGGCGGCCTTGAAGCGCGTGCGCTGCCCGACGCTGATCCTGTGCGGACGGCAAGACCAGTTGACGCCGCCCGAGCTGCACGCGGAAATGGCCGACGCCGTTGCCGGCGCGGCGCTGGTGACGATCGAGGATTGCGGCCACCTGTCGCCCCTGGAAAGACCCGAGGCCGTCAGCGCGGTCTTGCGCTACTGGCTCCAGGTGTGAGAACAGGTGTGAGAAGCAGGGCCGAATACAACGACGCCAAGGACCTTAAGACCCCATGACCGCCGCCGCCCTGATCCTGCCCTACAAGGGCATCGTCCCGAAAATCGACCGTGGCGCCTTTATCGCGCCGACCGCCGCCGTCATCGGCGACGTGGAGATCGGGCCCGAGGTCGGCGTGTGGTTCGGCGTCACCATTCGCGGCGACATGAACGTGATCCGCATCGGCCGGCGGGTGAACATCCAAGACGGCACCGTCGTCCACGTCGATTCCCGCAAGTACGGCACCTTCATCGGCGATAACGTGACCATCGGCCACGGCGCGCTGATCCACGCCTGCACGTTGCACAACGACTGCTTCGTCGGGATGCAGGCCTGCGTCATGGACGGCGCGGTGGTCGAAACGGGCGCGATGGTCGCCGCCGGTTCGCTGGTGCCGCCGGGCAAGGTGGTCAAGGCGGGCCAGCTCTGGGCCGGCCGTCCGGCGCGCTTCGTGCGCCCATGCGGCGAGCAGGAAAAGGG
>CAYIQU010000537.1:0-1624 GCA_964365645.1 uncultured Hyphomicrobiales bacterium
ATTGGTGCAGGAAGCCGCGCCGGACGACGGCGGCGAGGAAGTCGGATTGGAACGGGGCAAGGGGTTCGGTCATCGGGAAAGCCGTCCGGGGATTGTCGATAGGCTCTTAGCATAACCGCCCCGGGCGGTATACGTTTGATCGGGCGGGCAAGAAAGGCGGCGGCTATGAACGAGGGGCGGCGATTCCGGGCGCTGGGATTGATGAGCGGCACGTCCCTGGACGGGATCGACGCGGCGCTGATCGAAACCGACGGCGCGCGCGTGTTCGCCCACGGCTCCGCGCGGACCGACGCCTACGACGGCGTCTTTCGCGACCGCCTCCGCGCGGCGCTGGGGCGCGATCCGGATTCGGAGACCGAGGCGCTGGAACGCGACCTGACCGAGCGCCACGCCGAGACCGTGCGCCGGCTGCTCGATCAAGCGGGACTTTCGCCGGCGGCCGTCGACGTCGTCGGCTTTCACGGCCACACCGTTTTCCACGATCCGGCGCGAAGGATCACCCGCCAGATCGGCGACGGCCGGCTGCTCGCGGAATTGACCGGCATTCCGGTGGTCGGCGATTTTCGCTCCCGCGACGTGGCCGAGGGCGGCGAGGGCGCGCCGCTGGCGCCTCTCTATCACGCCGCCCAGGCGGCGGACCTGGAGAAACCCGTCGCGGTCCTGAACATCGGCGGCGTCGCCAACGTCACGTGGATCGGGGAAGCGGGCGAACTGATCGCCTTCGACACCGGGCCCGGCAACGCGCTGCTCGACGACTGGACGCGCCGGGCCATCGGCCGGGCGATGGACGAGGACGGCCGGCTGGCCCGCGCCGGCCGCGTCGACGAGGCGGCTCTCGCGCGGCTGCTGGCCGATCCCTATTTCCGGCGGCCGGCGCCCAAATCCCTGGACCGGGATCACTTCGCCGCCCTGGCGGCCTCGGCGGTCGCGGCCTTGGCGCCGGCCGACGGCGCGGCGACGCTGGCGCGGTTCACGGCCCGGTCGATCGCGCGGGCCCGCGCGCATTTCCCCCAGCCGCCCCGGCGCTGGCTGGTGTGCGGCGGCGGACGGCGCAACGGCTATCTGATGGCGACGCTGGCGGCGGCGCTCGACGAAGACGTGGCGCCGGTCGAGGCGGTCGGCTGGCGGGGCGACTTTCTGGAAGCCGAGGCGTTCGCCTTTCTCGCCGTCCGTTCGCTCAAGGGGTTGGCGTTGAGCCTGCCCTCGACCACCGGCGTGCGCGCGCCGTGCCCGGGCGGGACGTTGCACAAAACAGGCTAAGCGCCCGGCGACCGAGGGCCGTATTAAGCCGCCTTGGAGATGACCCGGTTCAGGTAGCCGCCGATCAGGGCGGTCAAGTCGTCGAGCCGGTTGCTGAAGAAGTGGTCGGCGCTCTCGACCACCCGGTATTCGATCTTGATGTTCTTCTGCGCCGACAGTTTTTGCGCCAGCTTGTTGACGGCGGCCAGCGGCACCAGTTCGTCCTTGTCGCCGTGCACGATCAGGCCCGATGCCGGGCAGGGCGCCAGGAACGAGAAGTCGTAGAGGCTCGCCGGCGGGGCGATGGAAATGAACCCGCTGATTTCGGGCCGGCGCATCATCAGCTGCATGGCGATCCAGGCGCCGAAGGAAAAGCCGGCGATCC
>CAYIQU010000538.1:0-1620 GCA_964365645.1 uncultured Hyphomicrobiales bacterium
CCACGACTCGCGCGATTGGCCGCCCTTCCAGGCCCGCGTGGTGAAACCCAAAATCTCGACCTTGACGCCGCAGCTTTCCAGCGTGCGCGCCAGGATGTCGGCGCTGATGGCGGCGATGGTGATCGGCCGGCCGCGCATGGAGCCGGAATTGTCGATCAGCAGCGACACCACCGTGTCGCGGAAATCGGTGTCGCGCTCGCGCTTGAAGCTCAAGGGATGGACCGGATCGGTGACGACCCGCGACAGCCGCCCGGCGTCGAGCAGGCCTTCCTCCAGGTCGAATTCCCAACTGCGGGTCTGCTTGGCCATCAGGCGGCGTTGCAGGCGGTTGGCGAGCTTGGCGACCACGCCCTGGAGATGCGAAAGCTGCTGGTCCAATTGATGGCGCAATCGGGTGAGTTCCCCCGGATCGCATAATTCGGCGGCGTCGATCACCTCGTCGTGGGCGGTGGTGTAGGCGCGATAGGTCGACTGGCCGGGCGCGTTGGCGGGCCAGCGCGGATCGCGGTGCGAGGGGCCGGCCGGTTCCTCGTCGCCCTGGCCGGGCATGGCGTCTTCGTCGAGGCCGGCGGCCGAGGTCTCGGCCGAGGTTTCGCTTTCGCTGTCGCCCGCGTCGCTGGACATGGACCCTTCGGCGTCGCGCGAGTCCTTGGTCTGATCGGGCTCGCCGTCGCCGTCGCCGGTTTCGGATCGGTCGTCGGATTCGTCGTTGTCCTCGTCGTCGGCGCCGCTGTCTTGGTCCTTGATCAAGTCGAGGGCCTTGAGCAGGTCGAAGGCGGCCGTCGCGAACTGGACCTGGTCGCCGCCGACGCGCGCGAGGCGGGCCATTTCCGCGCCGACCCGGGATTCCAGCCAGCCGCGCCATTGGTCGGCCATCGGCCGGGCGATCTCGGGCAACGGCGTTCCGCCCAGGCGCTCGCGCATCATCAGGGCGACGGCGTCCGACAGCATCGCCTCGTTGCGCTCGGTGACGGAGGCATAGCCCCGGGCGCGGCAGCGGTCCTCGAAGAAATGGGCGAGGTTGTCGCGCACGCCGGCGAAGGTCTTGCCGCCGAGAGCCTCGCAGCGGACTTGTTCGATGGCGTCGAAGACGTCGCGGGCGTCGCGGCCGTGGGGCTGGCGGCGGCGATGCAGCGCCTCGTCGTGGAAGCGCACGCGCACGGCCAGCGCGTCGGCCAGCTCGCGCAGGCGGCCGAGCGCCGCCTCGTCGATGCGGCCCTGCGGCGCCGGCAGCCGGGCGCCTTCCGAGCCGACGCCGGCGGCGCCCTGGACGAAGGTCACGGGCAGGTCGGTCCGGTCGGCGACCGCCTTGAAGGCGGCGGCCGTGACCCGCTTGACCAATTCGCCGGTGTCGTCGCTGGCGGTCATGAATCGATTAGAGAACGGTGACGCGCTTGGCCGCCGATTCGGGCAGTTCCTCGCCGAAGCAGCGCTGGTAGTACTCGGCCACCACCGGCCGTTCCAGCTCGTCGCACTTGTTCAGGAACGTGACCCGGAAGGCGTAGGCGCGGTCCTTGAAGATCGAGGCGTTCTCGGCCCAGGTGATGACCGTGCGCGGCGACATGACGGTGGAGATGTCGCCGTTCATGAATCCGGCGCGGGTCAAATCGGCGACCTGGA
>CAYIQU010000539.1:0-1619 GCA_964365645.1 uncultured Hyphomicrobiales bacterium
CTTGATCGTCGGCTTCCGCGACGGCGGCCCGGACGGCGCGCCGGCGGAAACCCGGACGGCGCGGTGGCCGGGCGGGGCGCTGCCGCCGCACAACCGGTCCTTCGCCGCCGCCTGGGCCGACAGCGCGCTGAGGCGCGGCATCATGCTGCGCCCCGAAACGCCCGACAGTCCCCGCGCGCCGCTTTATATCGTGCGCGGCGGGCGCGAAAACACGAATACCTGGTGGCTGGAAACCATCGACCTGGAGCGGATCTACCGCGACCTGTGGCCCGGCGGCGATATCCAGCGCGCCCGCGTCGTCTTCATCGGCCTGGCCGTCGTCGCCCAACCCGAAACAGCGACGGCGGCGGCGGCGCACGTTTCCGGCATTCGCCTGTCGCGCTGAAAACCCCGCCTCACATATCCGTGAAAGACGAGCCGTCGGGGCGCGCGCCGCTTGGCGGCCGAAGCCCCCTGCCTCATAGTGGCGCGCCCGCGTTCATCAAGGAGTTCCGCATGGCCCCCGCGTTCTTTCGCCTCGTCGCCGCCTTCGCCCTCGCCCTCGCGTTCGGTTTCGCCCAGCCCGGCCCGGCCCGGGCCGCCGGCGACGATCTCACTCCCGCCCAGAAGAAACAGGTCGAGGAGGTCGTGCGCCAATACCTGCTCAAGAATCCCGAACTGCTGATCGAGGCGATCGGCACGCTCCGCGCCCGGGAAGAAGCCGAGGAAGCGAAAAGCCAGGGCGACGCCATCGAGCGCCGCCGCGCCGACATCGAGCGCGACCCCGCTTCCCCGGTCGGCGGCAACCCCAAGGGCGACGTGACGCTGGTCGAGTTCTTCGATTACCGCTGCGCCTATTGCAAGCGCGTGCATGAATCGATCCAGGGCCTGGTCAAGGCCGACGGCAACATCCGTTTCGTCTACAAGGAGCTTCCGCTGCTGGGGCCTGAGTCCCTGTTCGCCGCGCGCGCCGCGCTGGCCGCGTTCAAGATCGCGCCCGCCCGCTACGCCGCCCTGCACGAGAAGCTGATGGCCCTGCCCGCGCGCGGCGTCACCGAGGAAAGCGTGATGGCCGAGGTGAAGAGCGCCGGCCTGGACGTGAAGGCCGTCCGCCAGCGCATGGACGATCCGGCCGTCGCCAAGGACCTGGAGCGGGTCCAGGAGTTGGCCGGCGCCCTGCAACTGCGCGGCACGCCCAGCTTCGTCGTCGGCGATATCCTGATCCCCGGCGCGGTCGACGGCGAAACCCTGAAAAAAGCCGTCGCCGCCGCCCGCGCCCGGAAAAAATCGTAGAGCGGGTTGCGAGAAGGTAGAAGCAACCCCTCCTCCCAACCCCCTCCCGCAAGGGGAGGGGGAAGTAAAAAGAATCCCCTCCCGCGTCGTGCGAATGCACGCTTAACAGTCGTGCGAATGCACGCTTAACAGTCGTGCGAATGCACGCCCACCAGTCGTGCGAATGAACATCTTGCGGTGTGACGGGAGAGGGCCGTCTTATTCGCCCCCTCCCCCCTTGCGGGGGTAATTATAACCTTTACTCAGCAACCGGGCTGGGTTAAGATTCGGCCCAACAGGTTAGGAGTTGGGCCAGTGAAACCGACACTCGAAGAACTTACGGACATAGTTACCGCGACCACGGCGGC
>CAYIQU010000540.1:0-1618 GCA_964365645.1 uncultured Hyphomicrobiales bacterium
CTCGGTCGGCCGATTCATATCTGATGCGCCCGCCGGACGGGGCCGTGTAAGGTTCCCCCATGCCGCGCGCCCAAACCCCCGTCGCCATCACCGCCGTCATGCTTGCCGCCGAGGTTTGCGGCATGGCCGGCTTCGCCGCGTTCTCGGCCCTGCTGCCGGTGTTCATGCCGGAATGGCGGCTGTCGGATTCGGACGCGGGCTGGATCAGCGGCGTTTTCTACGCGGGTTACTTAAGCGCGGTGCCGGTGCTGGTCAGCCTGACCGACCGGATTTCGCCGAGGCGGGTCTATTTCGCCTCCTGCGTCCTCGCCGCCGCCGCCAATCTTGGGTTCGCCGTCGCCGCCGACGGGTTCTGGAGCGCGATGCTGCTCCGCGCGCTGGCCGGCGTCGGGCTCGCCGGCACCTACATGCCGGGGCTCAAGCTGCTGACCGATCACGTCCACGGTCCGGGGCAAAGCCGGATGCTCGCCTTCTACACCGCGGGCTTCAGCATCGGGTCCTCGATCTCGTTTTTGATCGCCGGCGCGGCGATGGACGCTTCCGGCTGGCGCGCGGCGTTCGGGATCGGCGCGGCGGGACCTCTGCTGGCGATCGCGCTGGTGGCCCTGTTCCTGCCCCGCGAGGACCCCCAGCTTCACCCCGCGCCCGACACCCACGTTCTCGATTTCCGCCCGGTCTTGCGTTGCCGCGCGGCAATGGCCTTCGTGCTGGCCTATCTGGTTCACAATTTCGAGCTGTTCATCGTGCGTTCGTGGATCGTCGCCTATCTGGTATTCGCCGCCGCGTTGCAGCCGGGCGGCGCCGCCGGGTGGTGGAGCGTCGCCGCGCTGGCCGCGCTGCTCAACCTCATCGGCGTGCCCGCCACCATTTTCGGCAACGAGCTGGCGTTGCGTTTCGGCCGGCACCGGGTCATCGCCGCGATCATGACCGCCTCGGCGGCGGGGTGCGTGCTGTCCGGGCTGGCGCCGGGCTGGCCGTTCGGGGTCGTGGTCGCCGTCGCCGCCCTGCATTCGATCCTGATCATCGGCGAATCCTCGGCCCTGACGGCGGGCGCGGTCGGGGCGGCGCCGGCGGGCTACAAGGGCGCGACCATGGCGGTCCATTCGTGCCTGGGCTTCGCCGGCGCGTTCTCGGGCCCCGTCGTCTTCGGCTTCGCGTTGCAATTCGCGGGCGGCAGCGCGACGCAAGGCGCCTGGCTGATCGCCTTCGTCCTGACCGGCGCGGTGACGCTGCTGGGACCGCTGGCGCTACGGCTGGGACGGACGAAGCCGCCCGCGCCCGCCGCTGCCGTAGGAGATGCCGGCCCCATGACTTCGCCCGATCCGATCCGCGCCGAATCGATCGATGCGGCGCGGAACTGAGTCACAGCGGACCACGCGCCAAGTTGTCTAATGATTTCCACTAGATCGCCCGTCACGACCCTCCTAGCGAGTCTGGGCTAACGGCGCGCGACCGGCCCTTTCTGTCACAGAAGGGTCCGGCGTGTGTCTAACCAAGCATGAATGGACGAATGGAGCGAGGGGATGGCCGAAAATAGCGTGAAGGTTGTGATGCCACGATCACCATGGAGAAGGAGATGGTGAACACCCCCAATCCGTTTACGGACGTCGCTGCAGGT
>CAYIQU010000541.1:0-1616 GCA_964365645.1 uncultured Hyphomicrobiales bacterium
GCAGCATTCGACGGTGCCGTTTTGGACGGCGTCCAGCGCCTGCAGGCCGGGGACGATTTCGCCGCCGGCGAAGACGCGGATCTGGAACTTGTTGTCGGTCGCCTCGGCGATGCGCTTGGTGATCACTTCGGCGGTGCCGTAGATGGTGTCCAGGCTCTTGGGAAAGCTGGAGGTAAGGCGCCACTTGATTTCCGGCATGCTCTGGGCGATGGCCGGCTTGGCCAAAGTCGAGGCCGCCGCCCCGGCGACGCCGGCGATGGCGGCGCCCTTGATGAATTCACGACGTTTCATGAGATTGGGTCACTCCCTGTTGAGTGGTTGGTGTTTTTCCCATCCCAGGGACGGCCGTCGTTTCGGCGTCCACCCCCGGACGGTGAGGGCAAAGACTATCCCGATGTGCGTCCCCGGGCAACCGCGCCGGTTCGGTCCAAAGCCTGGTAAAGCCCTCGGGCCTCGGCCGCCGGCCCCCGCCGATGCCCCAAGGCCAGCACCCGGACGGCGCGTCTCGACCGTCATCGCGACGATCTTCATCGCGATGGGCGCCCGCCGACCGCGCCCTTGAGAACCGCGAACGGCGAGTCCTCGGCCGCGACGCCGCGCCGCGCGGATCGAGATCGATCGGGGGAGCCGCCCCGGCGCGGCCGAAACGCGCGGGCGCCGTCGTGCGTCGTTTCCTTGAAGCCGATGCCGGCCAGGATCGCCGCCATCTCGTTCATGCCGCAGCCGGCGGGATTGAGCATCGCGGGCGACGGCACGAACGGCCCTTTGCGGGCCAGCGTCCACGCGCCGGCGGCGATGCGCTCGAGGATGTCGAGCCGCACCGCCAGCGAACCGACGACCCGATAGCCGACCGCTTCCAGGAAATCCGCCGGCGTTTCGGCGTTCGTCGCCGTCCATGTTCGCCCCGGCGCGGGAATCGGCGGCGCCGCCGCCATCCCACGGGCCGCCGCGAACAGCCGGGCGCGCATCGCCATCGCCTTGGGCTTCAGCAGTTCGAGAATAAAGACGCTTTCCCGCCCGACGACGATGCCGAGCGCCTTCAGGCGGCGGCGGTCGCTCTTGCCCAGCGCGGCGATTTCCGTTTCCGCCGCGCGGCGCGGCAGCGAGCCGAGTTTTTCCGCGAGCTGGTAGACGATGCCCCGCGCCGGACCGCGCAAGTCCGCTTCCCGCGCGACGCACAGGGGCGCCAGCGTCCTCCGCACGGCCTTCGCGACCCAGGCGGCGAGACGGCCGCGCACCCGTTCCCGGCCCGCTCCGTCGAGAAGCTCGCTCGCCGACACGGCGATTTGCGGCGCAAGAGCCGTCGCCCCGGGGGCCAACGTGGCCACGACCCCGCCGCGCCAGAGAATCTCCAGTCCGGGGCCGAAGGCGCCGGAAGCAAAAGCGAACGCGTCGTCCGCGTCGGCTTCCAGCGCCTGGACGCGAACGCGGGCCTCGCCCGTCAACGCCCGCAAGGCCGCATCGAACGCCCGGCTGACCATCATGATCCACATGCGAACCCGCGCCTCCGACTATGGCGCCCAGGATGTGCGCGTCTTCGTCGAACAGGTTCTGCCTCATGCACGCGGCGGCCCGGTTGTCATCGCCCATTCGGGCGGCTGGGGCGGACTGGATGC
>CAYIQU010000542.1:0-1613 GCA_964365645.1 uncultured Hyphomicrobiales bacterium
GCCGAGGACTTCGCCGACGCTCGCGGCTTCGGCTTGACGGTCGCGCCGGCAGGCGCGCATTCGCACGACGAAGCGCCCGCGCTCGACTGGGCGGCCCTGATCGAGGCCAAGAACCGGGAGCTGGAGCGCCTGGAGGGCGTCTATCGCCGCATCCTGCGCGAAAACAAGGTCGAGCTGATCGAGGGCCGCGCGCGACTGGCCGGCCCCAACGCCGTCGTCGTCGCGGGCAAAACCGTGATCGCGGAAAATATTTTGGTCGCCACCGGCGGCCGGCCGGAGTTGCCGGATATTCCCGGCATCGAGCACGCCATCACCTCGAACGAGGCGCTCGACCTGCCCCGGTTGCCCCGGCGCGTCGTCATCGTCGGCGGCGGCTACATCGCGGTCGAGTTCGCCGGCATCCTGCGCGCCTTCGGCGCCGAGGTGACGCTGATCATCCGCGCCGGGCAAATCCTGCGCGGCTTCGACGACGACATTCGCGAATCGCTCGCCGCCGAAATGACCAAGAAGGGCATCGTCATCCGCGCCGACAGCGTGGTCCGCTCGATTGAGAAGGTTGGCGAGGCGTTGTCGCTGCGGCTCGCCAACGGCGACGTGATGGAATGCGATTGCGTGCTCTACGCCACCGGCCGCGTGCCCAACACCGAAGGGTTGGGCCTGGCGGACGCCGGCGTCGTGCTCGACGCGCGCGGCGCCGTTCAGGTCGACGCCTATTCGCGCACGCAAGTCCCCAGCCTGTGGGCGGTGGGCGACGTGACCGACCGGATGAACCTGACGCCGGTGGCCATTACCGAGGCCATGGCCCTGGTGCGCACCCTGTTCGAGGGCCAGCCGACGGCGATGGATTACGCCAACGTGCCGAGCGCGGTGTTCAGTTCGCCGCCCATCGGCACCGTCGGCTTGACCGAAGCCGCGGCCGCCCGGCAGGGCGCCATCGACGTCTACGTCTCGTCCTTCAAGCCGATGAAGCACACCCTGTCGGGGCGCGACGAACGCTCGTTCCTGAAGCTGGTGGTGGACCGGAAAAGCGACCGCGTCGTGGGGCTGCACATGATGGGCGCGGACGCGCCCGAGATCGTCCAGGGCTTCGCCGTCGCGCTCAAATGCGGCGCGACCAAGGCCCAGTTCGACGCCACGGTGGGCATCCACCCGACGGCGGCCGAGGAATTCGTGACGATGCGGGAAAAGCGGCTCGTCGAATAAGCGCCGGTCTTATTTGCTCGCTTACTCCGCCGCCGCGCCGCGCCGGCCGCCGCGCCCGGGTATTTTGCCATGGCCGGCGTCCATCAGGCGCTGGAGTTCCCGCTTCAGGCGCTGCTTTTCCGGTTCCGCCTGCTCGAAGATCTGGCGGGCCTTGTGGAATTCCATCAAGCGCACGTTGACGATCCGCGGCCGGACCAGGAGATCGGGGGGCCGGCGGCGCATTTTCTCGACGATGATCGAGTGCTGCATGATCTGGATGGTGGTGAACACGGCGTCGAGCGCGCGCGGATTGCGGCCGGGGTCGGCGGCGCGCGCCGGCGCCACCTCGATGGCCACCGTCGCGTCGCATTCGTCCTGCCACAGGTCGTAGGGCAGCGGGTTGACCGCGCCGCCGTCGATCAAGACGTGGC
>CAYIQU010000543.1:0-1610 GCA_964365645.1 uncultured Hyphomicrobiales bacterium
CGGGCGCGGCGCGGGTGCGGGTGACGTTCGCCGTCGACGCCGACGGGCTTTTGACCGTCAGCGCCCGCGAGGCGACCACCGGCATCGAGCAGAAGGTCGAGGTCAAGCCGTCGTATGGACTTAACGACGAGGACATGGCCGCCATGCTCCGCGACAGCATGGTCCATGCCCGCGAGGACATGAAGGCCCGCGTCCTGGCCGAGGCCCGGGTCGAGGCGGGGCGGGTCTTGAACGCGATCGGCGCGGCGCTGGCCGCCGACGGCGATCTTCTCGACGCGACCGAGCGCGGGTGGGTGCTTGAGGCCGTCGCGCGGCTGGAAAAGGTGTTGCCGGGGTCCGAGCGGGAGGCTATCAACGCCGCCGCCGAGGCCCTCGAGCAGGCGACCAAGCCCTTCGCCGAGAAGCGCATGGATCGCGGCATTCGCGCCGCCCTGCGCGGCGTGACGGTGGATCGGCTCGACGGAAAAGAATAGATATTGCCGCGGCGGACCGCCGTCCCCATTTTTGGTACATCGAGGAAGCCATGACCGGATCAGGCGCCATCTACAAAGTGACCTTCATCGGCCCGGACGGCGTGAAAACGACCGTCGACGCGCCCGACGGCCTGTCGATCTTGGAAGTCGCGCATCGCAACGACATTCCCATCGAGGGCGCGTGCGAGGGCTCGCTCGCCTGCTCGACGTGCCACGTGATCGTCGATCCGGCGTGGTTCGGCAAGCTGCCTGAGGCGGTGGAGGAGGAAGAGGACATGCTCGACCTCGCCTTCGGCCTGACGCACACCTCGCGGCTCGGCTGCCAGATCCGCATGAGCAAGGAATTGGACGGCCTGACCGTCACCTTGCCGGCGGCGACCCGCAACATGCTGGTGGACAAGGACTAAGAAAGACCGGAGGGGATCGTGGGCTTGAAGTGGACCGACGTGAGCGACATCGCCATCGAGCTCGAGGACGCGTATCCCGATGCCGACGTGGTGAATTTGCGCTTCACCGATCTGTGGAAGTGGGTCCAGGCGCTGCCCGGGTTCGCCGACGACCCCAACAAATCCAACGAAAAGATTCTGGAAGCGATCCAGGCCGCCTGGATCGAAGAGCGGGAGTAGGGACTCCGTTGGAACGTTTTTCGAGCGGGCACGCGGATTGGAACGCACGCGCACGCTCGATAACGCCAAGACCACCCCCACCCCAACCCTCCCCCGCAAGGGGGGAGGGAGTTTTTGTAGGTTCCCTGCCCCACGTCGTGCGAATGCACGCCTACGGCGTGACGGGGGAGGGGTAATTAAACTCGGGAGGGGTGATTAAACTCGGGAGGGGTAATCCGGGCGTGGGAGAGGCCGATTCCATTTGACCGGAGAACGGTCTGAGCGACTCCGATTTACTGGAACTCGTCGCCCTTGAGTTTCAGCCGCCACATCAGGCCGACCAAGGCCCCCTTGATGTGCGGCAGCAGCGTCAGGGTCAACGCCAGCGTCAGCGCCGGCCAAATCGCCATGTGCACCCACATCGGCGGCCGGTAGTTCATCTCGACGAACAGGATCAGGCTGACGACGATGTGCCCGACGACGATGATGGTGAAGTAGGGCGGCGCGTCGTCGGCGCGGATATGGCCCAGCG
>CAYIQU010000544.1:0-1598 GCA_964365645.1 uncultured Hyphomicrobiales bacterium
GATCGGGAATGCCGGCGGTGAACAGCCGGCCGGCCAGGGCCGCCTCGTCGATTTCGTAGGAACGGATGCGTCCGGCCTCGACGTCCTCGGCCAGGCGCTTCGCCGCCTCGACGATTTCGGCGCGGCTGCCGTAGCTGAGCGCGATCAGCAGGGTCAGGGCCTCGTTGCCGGCGGTTCGGCGTTCGGCGTCCTCGATCAGGGAAACGATGTCGGCGGCCAGGCGCGACCGGTCGCCGATGACCCGCAAGCGGATGCCCTGTTTGTGCAACTCGGCGATCTCGCTGCGCAGGTAGTAGCGCAGCAGGCCCATCAGGTCCTCGACTTCGTCGGCGGGGCGGTTCCAGTTTTCCGACGAGAAGCCGTAGAGGGTCAGGTAGCGAACCCCGTGCCGGACGGCGGCGCGCACGGCGGTGCGGGCCGCGTCGGCGCCGCGCCGGTGGCCGGCGATGCGCGGCTGGCCGCGACGACGCGCCCACCGACCGTTGCCGTCCATGATGATGGCAACGTGCGTCGGCACGCGGGACTTCGAATGGGCCGGAACGTCCGTCATGATCTCAGACTTGCTTGATCTCGTGGTCTTTGTGGGACAGGGAATCATCGATCTTTTTCGTGAACTCGTCGGTCAGCTTCTGCACCTGGGCGGAGTAGTCGTGGTGCTCGTCCTGCGAAATCTTGTGATCCTTCTCGAGCTTCTTGAGTTCGTCCATGCAATGGCGGCGGACGTTGCGGACCGCGACGCGCGATTCCTCGGCATACTTGGCGGCGATCTTCGCCAGTTCCTGGCGCCGTTCCGCCGACAGCGCCGGGATCGGCACCCGGATCAATTGGCCGTCCGACATCGGATTGAGGCCGAGGCCGGATTCCTGGATCGCCTTCTCCACCGCCTTGACCAGGCTGCGGTCCCAGACCTGGACCGTCAACATGCGCGGCTCGGGCACGCCGACGGTGCCGACCTGGTTCATGGGCATCCTCGACCCGTAGGCGTCGACGACGATCGGCTCCAGCAGGCTGGTCGAGGCGCGGCCTGTCCGCAGGCCGGCGAATTCCTTGTGCAGCGTTTCCAGAGTGCCTTCCATGCGGCGCTTGGAGTCGTTTTTCATGCTGTCGAAACTATACGCCATCGAAACCTCCCTCGGCGTGCGTTCAATTGACGATCGTGTGCGGCTCGGCGCCCGCGAGAACCCGCGCCAAGGCGCCGGCCTTGTGCATCGAGAAGACGATGATCGGAATTCGGTTGTCCCGCGCGATCGCGACCGCCGCGGCGTCCATGACCTTCAGGTTTCCGGCGAGAACGTCGTCGTAGCCCAGGCGGTCGAACCGTTTGGCCGATTTGTTTTTCTTCGGATCGGCGCTGTAGACGCCGTCCACCTGCGTGCCCTTGAGCAGCGCGTCGCATCCCATTTCGGCGGCGCGCAGCGCCGCGGCGGTGTCGGTGGTGAAGAACGGATTGCCCGTTCCGGCGGCGAAGATGACGATCTCGCCCCGGTCGAGGTGGGCCAACGCCCGGCGGCGGGTATAGGGCTCGCACACCGGCGTCATCGGTATGGCCGACATGACGCGGGCCGGCGCGCCTTCGCGCGCGAAGGCCGCTTGCAGGG
>CAYIQU010000545.1:0-1596 GCA_964365645.1 uncultured Hyphomicrobiales bacterium
CGTTGTTCAGCCGGTCCATCGGCGGCCAGTCCTCGACGGCGGGCAATTTCAGGGGCGCCGCCCCGCCGGACTGTCCCCCGCCCCCGCCGAACAGCGAAATTTGCGAGCTGTCCCGTTCGTCGGCGGCGGCGTGGGCGTGCTTCAAGATCGCCTCGACCCCCTCGAACGTCTGGCGGCGGTTGGGGTTGAGGGAATCGAAGGCCCCGGCGCGGACCAGGTTTTCGAGCTGGCGCTTGTTGACGACCTTGGCGTCCAGCCGGCGAGTGAAGTCGGCCAGGTCGCGGAACCGCCCGCCGCGACGCCGCTCGGCGACCAGGGCGTCCATCGCCGCCGCACCGACGTTGCGCACCGCGGCCAGCGCGTAGCGGATCGCCTGGCCGCCCTTGGCTTCGCGTTCGACGGCGAAGCGCCCCTCGGACGCGTTCACGTCCGGCGGCAACAACCGAATGCCCATCCGGTCCAATTCCTGGCGGAAGACGTTCAGCTTATCGGTGTTGGCCATGTCATGGGTCATGGACGCGGCCAGGAACTCGACCGGATGGTTCGCCTTCATGTAGGCGGTCTGATAGGCGACCAGGGCGTAGGCCGCCGCGTGCGACTTGTTGAAACCGTAGTCGGCGAACTTGGCGACCAGGTCGAAAATCTCGCGGGCACGGGATTCGGGAACGTTACGGTTGCGCGCGCCTTGGACGAAGATTTCGCGCTGCGTGTCCATCTCCGCCTTGATCTTCTTGCCCATGGCGCGGCGGAGAAGATCGGCGCTGCCGAGCGAATAGCCGGCGAGTTCCTGGGCGATCTGCATGACCTGTTCTTGGTAGATCATGATGCCGAAGGTTTCCTTGAGGATTCCTTCGAGCGTCGGATACAGGTAATCGGGCTGTTCCTCGCCGTGCTTGCGGCGGATGTAGCTGGGAATGTTGCCCATCGGGCCGGGCCGGTAGAGGGCGACGACGGCGATGATGTCCTCGAACGCGTCGGCCTTCAGGCTGCGCAAGGCGTCGCGCATGCCCGCGCTTTCCAGCTGGAACACGCCGGTCGTTTCGGCGCGCTCGAGCATGGCGAAGGTCGCCTCGTCGTCGAGCGGCAGGTTGGCGAGGTCTATTTTCCCGCCCCCGCCCGCCTCCACCAGCTTCACGGCGTCCACCAGCACGGTCAGGGTCTTGAGGCCGAGGAAGTCGAATTTGACCAGGCCGGCCGATTCCACGTGCTTCATGTTGAAGCCGGTGACCGGCCGGTCGGAACGCGGATCGCGATAGAGCGGGATCAATTCGTCCAAGGGCCTGTCTGCGATGACGACGCCGGCAGCGTGCGTCGAGGCGTGGCGATAAAGCCCTTCCAGTTGGCGGGCGATGGTGAACAGGCGCCGAACCGCGTCGTCCTCCTCGATGGCGTTTTCCAGTTGCGGTTCTTCCTGGATCGCTTGTTCCAGGGTGACGGGCTTGGCCGGATTGTTCGGCACCAGCTTGCAGATCTTGTCCACCTGGCCGTAGGGCATTTCCAGGACCCGGCCGACGTCGCGCAGCACGGCGCGCGCCTGCAATTTGCCGAAGGTGATGATCTGCGCCACCCGGTCGCGGCCGTAGCGATCCTGGACGT
>CAYIQU010000546.1:0-1587 GCA_964365645.1 uncultured Hyphomicrobiales bacterium
TCGATCAGATGCCGGCCGTAGGGAAGGAACGCCTCGTCCATCGCGCGCCCTTCACCCGCCCGTCACGTGGAAGCGCCGATCATGCGTTTCAACCTCGGAGTATCCAGCCATTCGCTGTTGTTGTCGCTGGCGTAGCGGAAACCGTCCTGGACCGGCGTGGCGCCGTCGCGCAGCACGTGCCCGGTCCAGGAAACCGAATCCGGCTCGATCACGTAACGGTCGGGGAACTCGACCGTGTTGCGGGCGTGATCCTCGGTGATCATCACCTCGTGCAGCTTCTCGCCGGGGCGGATGCCGACGATCTTGTGCGCCAACCCGGGCGCCAGCGCGCGGGCAAGATCGACGACGTTCATGCTGGGGATTTTCGGCACGTAGACCTCGCCGCCGCGCATGGTTTCCAGGCACGACAGCACGAAGTCGACGCCCTGCTGCAACGTGACCCAAAAGCGCGTCATGCGCGTGTCGGTGATGGGGATTTCCTTGGCGCCCTCGCGGACCAGCTTCAGGAAAAACGGCACGACGCTGCCGCGCGAGCCGACGACGTTGCCGTAGCGCACCACCGAGAAGATGGCGCCGCCGTCGCCGCTGAGCGCGTTGGCGGCGGTGAATATCTTGTCGGAGGCGAGTTTGCTGGCGCCGTACAAGTTGAGCGGATTGACCGCCTTGTCGGTCGAAAGCGCGATCACCCGCTTGACGCCGGCGTCGATGGCGGCAAGCATGACGTTTTCCGCGCCCATGACGTTGGTGTGGATGCATTCGGTCGGGTTGTATTCGGCGACCGGCACATGCTTGAGGGCGGCGGCGTGAATGACGATGTCGATGCCGCGCAGCGCCATGGCCAGGCGCGAGCGGTCCCGCACGTCGCCGATGAAATAGCGCAGCGACCGGTGCTCACGCGGGTCCAAGTCCTGCTGCATCTCGTACTGCTTGAGCTCGTCGCGGGAATAGATGACCAGGCGCTTGGGCTTGTAGCGCGCCAACACCGTCTTCAAGAAACACTTGCCGAACGAGCCGGTCCCGCCCGTCACCAAAATCGAATGGCCGTCCAAGTTGTAGGACGTGGAATAGGGGCTGACGGACGGCTTGATCACGGAGAAATCCCAGGATTTGCACGGCCGCCCCAGCGGGCGGCGGCGCGGAAAAGTCGCGCCATCTTATCCGCGCCCGACCAAGGCGCGCAAGGCAAGGAAAGGCCGGCAGACGGCCTCCCGAGGGCGACTCCGTCGTTGCGGAGCGAAAGCCATCCCATGCACAATGCCCCGCGAGACCGCCCCACGACACCGAACGCGCGGCGAGCGAGGACAACCGATCATGGCCAAGGCGACTTCCAACCGTTCGCGGCGCCATCCCCCGCCCGTGCGACGGCCCGCGGCGAAACGGACGGCGGTGAAAAAAGCCGCCGCGCCGCCGCGCAAGAAGAAAAGTCGAACGCCGTCGCCCGACGACAAGCTCGACCGCGCCGCCGACTTGGCGCGAAACGGCAAGATCAAGCAGGCCTTCAAGGCCGCCGAGGCTATTCTCGCCGCCCATCCCGACCATTGGCGCACGCTGCAGTTTCTTTCATTCCTGTTCGATCGGGCCAACCAG
>CAYIQU010000547.1:0-1583 GCA_964365645.1 uncultured Hyphomicrobiales bacterium
GGGGCTGCGACGTGATCGGCATGACCAACATGCCCGAGGCCAAGCTCGCCCGCGAAGCCGAGATGTGCTACGCCACCGTCGCCATGGTCACCGACTACGACTGCTGGCATCCCGGTCACGACCACGTCACGGTCGAGGCGGTGGTCAAGGTCCTGTTGGCGAACGCCGACAAGGCCCGCGAACTGGTCCGTCGGGCGGTGCCGAAGCTCGGCCGCCGCGCCGCGAGTTGCGACAAGGGCTGCCACACCGCCCTCGAATACGCGATCATCACGCATCCCGCGAAACGCAGCCCGGCGATGACGCGCAAGCTTGCCGCCGTCGCCGGCCGGGTGTTGAACGCCGGCAAGACCGGAAAGACGAAGAAAGCCTCCGGCAAGAAGGGCAAGGGCCGATGAAGGTCGACGGCAAGCCTACCCGCACCCTCTGGCCGGTGGCGGGCGGCCATGCGGTCGAGATCATCGATCAGCGCCGCCTGCCGCACGAATTCGTCACCGTGACGCTGGCGACGGCCGAGGAAGCCGCCCGCGCCATCGCTGAGATGTGGGTACGCGGCGCGCCGCTGATCGGGGCGACGGCGGCTTACGGCGTGGCGCTGGCGATGCTCAAGGACCCGACCGACGCCGGGCTGAAAGCCGCGCGCGCTCTCCTGATCGAAACCCGGCCGACGGCCATCAACCTGCGCTGGGCGTTGGATGAAATGGCCGCCGCGCTCTCTCCGTTGGCGCCGGCGAAACGGGCCGAGGCCGCTTTCGCCCGGGCCGCCGCGATCTGCGACGAGGACGTCGCCATCAATTCCGCCATCGGCGACCACGGGCTGAAACTGTTCCGCGAGGCCTGGAGCCGCAAGGGCCAGGGGAAAGACACGCCCGACCGCTTGAACGTGCTGACCCACTGCAACGCCGGCTGGCTGGCCACCGTGGATTGGGGCACCGCCATCGCGCCCATCTACAAGGCGTTCGACGCCGGCTTGCCGATCCACGTTTGGGTCGACGAAACCCGCCCGCGCAACCAGGGCGCGTCGCTGACCGCGTGGGAACTGTCGCGCCACGGCGTGCCGCACACGGTCATCGTCGACAACGCCGGCGGGCATCTGATGCAGCACGGCCGGGTCGATCTGTGCATCGTCGGCACCGATCGCGTCACCGCCACGGGCGACGTGTGCAACAAGATCGGCACATACCTGAAGGCGCTGGCGGCCAAGGACAACGGCGTGCCGTTCTACGTCGCGCTGCCCAGCCCGACCGTCGATTGGACGGTCCGGGACGGCCTGAAGGACATTCCCATCGAGGAACGCGACGGCGCGGAAGTCACCCACATCGCCGGCCGCAATCGCCAGGGAAAAACGGAATCGGTCCTGGTCACGCCCGAGGGCAGCCCGGCGGCCAACCCGGCCTTCGACGTGACGCCCGCGCGCCTGGTCACGGCGCTGATCACCGAGCGCGGCGTCTGCGAAGCCTCGGAAAAGGGCCTGAAGGGGCTTTTCCCGGGCCGAGGCTGATCCGGGCGGCCTAGAGCATGATGTCTTGATATGGAACCGCTGCGCCGGAGGGATTTTGCGTCGCGGGCAGGAGAAGGGCGAAGCG
>CAYIQU010000548.1:0-1580 GCA_964365645.1 uncultured Hyphomicrobiales bacterium
CTTCCCGTGGGAAAAAATCCAAAAGATCAACCCGCGCATGGTCTATGCCTCGGTCAAGGGGTTCGGCCCCGGCCCCTATGAGGCCTGCAAGGTCTACGAAAACGTCGCCCAGTGCACCGGCGGCGCGGCCTCGACCACCGGCGAAATCGGCAGCGTGCCGCTGGTCACCGCCGCCCAGATCGGCGATTCCGGCACCGGGTTGCACCTGGCGCTCGGCATCGTCGCCGCGCTCTACCAGCGCGACCGCACCGGCCGTGGCCAGCGCGTCAGCTGCGCCATGCAGGACGGCGTCTTGAATCTCTGCCGCGTAAAGCTGCGCGACCAGCAGCGGCTCGCCCACGGGCCGCTGAAGGAATACCCGCAATATCCGAACACCCCGTTCGGCGAGGCGGTACCGCGCGCCGGCAACGCGTCGGGCGGCGGCCAGCCGGGCTGGATCGTCAAATGCAAGAACTGGGAAAACGACCCCGATTCCTACATCTATATCGTCACCCAGGCGGCCGCCTTCCCGGCGCTGGCCAAGGCCATCGGCCACGCCGACTGGCTGGAGGACCCGGAATGGAACACGCCGGAGGCCCGCCTGCCCAAGTTCGATAAAATGTTCGCGGAAATCGAAAAGTGGACCATGACCAAGACCAAGTTCGAGGTCATGGACACCCTCAACCCGCTCGATATCCCCTGCGGCCCGATCCTGTCCATGAAGGAACTGGCCGTGGAGCCCTCCTTGCGCAAGACCGGCACCGTGGTCGAGGTCGATCACCCGACCCGCGGCAAGTACCTGACCGTCGGCAATCCGATCAAGCTGTCGGCGTCGCCGACCAAGGTCGAGCGCTCGCCTCTGTTGGGCGAACACACGGATGAAATTCTCAAGTCCATCGTCCGCCTGTCGAAGAAAGAAATGGAGGAAGCGCGCAAGACCGGCGCGGTCTAGCGCGATTCCATAGGGAGAAATCAGCCATGCGTATTCTGTTCAACGGCCAACAGGCCTTCGGCAAGGCGGTGCTCGAAGCCCTGCTCAATCGCGGCGAGGAAATCGTCGGCGTTTACTGCGCTCCCGACAAGCCGGGGAAAAAGATGGACGTGCTCAAGGAGTTCGCGCTGTCCAAGAACCTGCCCGTGTTCCAGCCCGCGTCCTACAAGGACCCGCAGGTGTGGGAGCACATGAAGAGTCTGAATGCCGAATTGGGCGTCATGGCCTATGTGCTGATGTTCGTGCCGGAAGAGGCGCTCGCCGTCCCCACCCACGGCACCATCCAGTACCACCCGTCGCTGCTGCCCTGGCACAAGGGGGCGAGTTCCATCAACTGGCCCATCATCATGGGCAAGAAGGAAACGGGCCTGTCCATCTTCTGGCCGGACAACGGCCTCGATACCGGGCCGATCCTGCTGCAAAAGAAAACCAAGCTTTCCGACAAGGACACGCTGGGCAGCGTCTACTTCGACCGGCTGTTCCCGATGGGCGTCGAGGCGATGCTCGAAGCCGTCGACCTGGTCAAGGCGAAGAAGGCCCCGCGCATTCCCCAAGACCCCAAGGCGGGATCGTATGAAGGCTGGTGCCGCAAGGAAAACGCCAAGATCAA
>CAYIQU010000549.1:0-1570 GCA_964365645.1 uncultured Hyphomicrobiales bacterium
AAAACCCCCCCCCTCCCCGCAAAAACAAACCAAAAACCCCCCCCCCCCCCCGCGCGGGGGGGGGGGGGGGGTGGGGGTGAACCCGCGCGCTTCTCCTTCGACGCACTCATGCTTCGACAGGCTCAGCATGAGGCGGGCTCAGTCGAAGGGCGCGGGAATGACGGAAAGCGGCTGAAGAACCCTCAACCGAAATCTTTCGCCAGTTCCACCCGGGTCGCTTCGGGCAGGATCGCCATGTGCGCGTAGTGCGCGTGGCGGATGGCGAGGACCGCTTCGGTGCCGGGCGTCTTGAACTTCTCGATCCGAGCGGCCGTGAACGGAAACGAAAAAAAGTGAACCGAGGACGTTTTCCCGTCCTCGGTGGTGCGCTCGGCGTCGTCATGGGGCACGGCCTTGACCGTTTCGCCGGCGAAGGACAGCGTCACCGTGTTCTCGATCCCGCCCAGGGTTTTCAGCGTGGCGAGCCGGCGGGCCGGGTCCTCGATCTCGATCATGAAGGTGGCGGAAAGATTATGCCCCTTCGGCACCAAGGGATCGTAAGCCGCGATTTCGTCGGCGAGCTGGGCGGCGCCGCCCTTTTCGATGAACAGCATCTCATGGACCTGGTGCAGCATGGTCTCGAAGCTCTCGAAATAGAACGTCGCGTCGGGGCCGACCGGCACGCGGCGGGTCTTCTTCGTCGCGCTCATAACCCGGCGGCGCTCGGCGCGGATTTTTCCATACGCGTCCATCGGCAAAATGTCGGCGGGCGAAATGGCGTGCTTGGGCGAGGTCATCCGGGTCTCCATGGTCTCGTCTTTCTTTCAGCCGCGATAGGCGCGGGCCAGCAATTCGATGGGATGGCGGGCGTTCTCGACGGGGCCGGAGTCCTCGTCCAGGCGCTCGGCCCCCTGGACGATGTGATCGCGCGCCAACGGGCATTCGGAGACCACGAACGCGGCTTTCTTTTCGGCCGCCTGGCGGGCGACGGGGCGGCCCACCTTGAGCGCGACCTCGAAGGTATCCTTCATCACCCCGAACGAGCCGCCGTGGCCCGAGCAGCGTTCCGCCACCTGGACCTGGACGTCGGGGATCAGGCGCAGCATCTCGACGCCCTTTTGCCCGAAGTTCTGCGCCCGCGAGTGGCAGGAGACGTGCATGAAGACGTCGCCCGGCAGCGGCTTCATCCCCGGCGCCAGGCCGTGGCGGCGGGCGAGATCGACGACGTATTCGCTGATGTCGAACGTCGCGCCGGCCAATTTTTGGACGTCGGCGTAAGCCGGGGTGTTCTTGGGGACGATCAGCGGCCATTCGAATTTCAGCATGAGCGAGCACGACGGCGTGAGCGAGACCACGTCGTAGCCCTTCTCGATCCAGGGCTTGAAAGCGGCCGCCGCCTTGAGCGCCGCGTCGTTGACCCGGGCGAGGTCGCCCTGTTCCAATTGCGGCATCCCGCAACAGCCGGGATAAACCAATTCCGCCTCGACGCCGTTGCGCGCCAGCACTTCCAGCGCGGCGGCGCCGATGGCCGTCGCGTTGTAGTTGGCGAAGCAGGTGGCGAAGACGGCGGCCTTGCGCCCGGCGCGGGCCG
>CAYIQU010000550.1:0-1569 GCA_964365645.1 uncultured Hyphomicrobiales bacterium
GAATTGGTTTTTCTCGACGTCCTCTGGCCCGATTTTTCCGAAGAGGACTTCGCCCACGCCATCAAGGAATCTCATGGTCGCGAAAGACGCTATGGCGCCGCCGGCGCCTGACCGCGCCAATGGGGACCTGCTCCCCCGGATCGCGTCGGCGGCGGTTCTCGCCCCCGCGGCGTTGGCGATCGCCTATGTCGGCGCGCCGATCTTCGAGATCGCGCTGGCGGCGGTCGCCGGCATTCTCGCCTGGGAATGGACGCGGCTGTGCGACAGCCGGCGGCCGGCCCTGCTCATGATTCTCCTGACGCTGGTGGCCGTCATCGCCGTCGGCGCCGTCGTCGCGGACAAGCCCCGCTACGCCGCGTTGGTCATTCCCGTCGGCGCGGCGGCCGCCTTTCTCGCCGAAGGAAGCGAACGGCGGCTGTGGATGATGGGCGGCGCGGCCTACATCGCGTTGCCGCTGGCGGCGCTGGAATGGATACGGGTTTCGACCCCCGCCGGCCGCGACCTAGTGGTGTGGATTCTGCTCGTGGTCTGGGCGTCCGACACCTTCGCCTACATCGTCGGCCGGACCGTCGGCGGACCGAAACTCGCGCCCGCCATCAGCCCGAAAAAAACCTGGGCCGGCCTGTTCGGGGCCTGCGCCGGGGCCGCGGCCGCCGGCGCGATCGTCGCCCTGGCGATGGGCGCGCGGGAATTGGCCGTCGCCGCGGCGCTCGCCGCCGGTCTCGGGGTTCTGGGGCAGGGCGGGGATTTGCTCGAATCCAGCGTCAAGCGTCATTTCCACGTCAAGGACGCGAGCGGCATCATTCCCGGCCACGGCGGCCTGCTGGACCGGATGGACGCGCTTCTTGCCGCCGTCCTCGGCGTCGCCGTCGCCCGGCTCGCCGGCTGGCACGGAGGCGGCGGATGGTAATCGCCGCGACCCGGATCGAACGGATTCCGTCGGCGCAGGCGGCGCCCAAACGCGTGACCATTCTCGGCTCGACCGGCTCGATCGGCTGCAACACCGTCGATTTGATCGCCCGCGCGCCTGAGCGCTTCGCGGTCGAGGCGATCACCGGCCACCGCAACGTCCAACTGCTGGCCGAACAGGCGCGCCTGCTGCGGCCCCGGCTGGCGGTGATCGCGGACGCCGCCCTGCACGATCGCTTGCGCGAGGCGCTCGCCGGCACCGGCATCGAAACCGCCGCCGGCCCGGATGCCGTCGTCGAGGCCGCGACGCGGCCGGCCGATTGGGTCATGGCCGCCATCGTCGGCGCGGCCGGATTGAAACCGACCTTGGCCGCGGTCCGCCGCGGCGCCGTGGTCGGGCTCGCCAACAAGGAATGCCTGGTGTGCGCCGGCGACGTCATGATCGCCGAGGTGCGCGCCCACAAGGCGACCATGCTGCCGGTCGATTCCGAGCACAGCGCCATCTTCCAGGTGTTCGAGTTCGAGCGCGCCGAGACGGTCGAGCGCGTGGTGTTGACCGCCTCGGGCGGGCCGTTCCGGACCTGGACCTGGGAGATGATGGCCGCCGCGACGCCCGATCAGGCCGTCGCCCACCCCAACTGGAGCATGGGCGCCAAGATT
>CAYIQU010000551.1:0-1563 GCA_964365645.1 uncultured Hyphomicrobiales bacterium
GTTTCGGTGCCGTCCTCGGCGGCCTGCCGGGCGATATCCGCCTCGGTGGTTGCCGCCACGACCTTGCGATGTACCCGCGCCTTACGGCGCGCCCGTTCCGCCGAATACCTTGCCATGGATGTCGCGTTCCTTCCGGTTGGCCAAACGTGCCGAGATGATTCGCCTAACGTCTCCACGCCAGGTGTAGACGACGAACAGAATATCGGCGCCGGTTTTCCCGATGGCCTGAACCCGCCGCTCGCCGTAATCGGAGCGGGTGTCGTCTATTTCGAGGACTGGACCGTCGAAGACACCGGCGGCATGGGCAAAATCGAAACCGCGCGCCTTAAGATTGGCCTCGCTTTTCGCCTCGTCCCACTCGAACATCGGAAGATACTAAGCCATTGACGTATATAAGTCAACAGCTTATGTCGCGCGCCCTCGGCGCGGCGGAACAGCGTTCACTTGGTCAACAGAAACACCGCTTGTTCGCCGCTCAAGTTGGCGGTGAAGAACGCGCCGCCGATCCGGCGCACCCCGCCGGCGGCATTGAGCGAGATGCTGCGTTCGATCTTCAGTCCCAACTCGTCGCAGAGCGCGACGAAATCCTTGATCGAGCACAGATGGATGTTGGGCGTGTCGTACCACTGATACGGCATCAGGTCCGAGACCGGCATCCGCCCGCGCAACAGGAAATCGAGCCGCACCCGCCAATAGGCGAAGTTGGGAAAACTGACGATGGCGTGGCGGCCGATGCGCAGCATGTGGCGCAGGACCTCGCGCGGCTCGGTCATGGCCTGCAACGTGTTGCCGAGGATGACGTAATCGAAGGCCGCGTCGGGATAGTCCTTGAGGTCGGCGTCGGCGTTGCCCTGGATGACCGACAATCCCCGGCTGATGCAGACGTTGACCCCGGCGGTGGACAGCTCGATCCCCCGCCCGTCCACCTGCTTGAACGCGGTCAGGTATTCGAGCAAAGCGCCGTCGCCGCAGCCGACATCGAGCACCCGCGAGCCCGGCTCGATCATGTCGGCGATCAATTTCAAGTCGACGCGGATCGTGCGCCCGGCCGCCATGCGCTCGAGATCGTTCATCGCGGCCCCCGGCGCGGCAGGCCCCGATGCTCGGCCGCGCCGTCGAGGAAGCCCTCGAAGACCCGGTGGAATTCCGGCTCGTCGAGCAGGAAGGCGTCGTGGCCCTTGTCGGACACGATCTCGGCGAAGCTGACGTTGGCCGCGACCGCGTTCAGCGCGTGCACGATCTTGCGGCTTTCCTCGGTCGGGTAGAGCCAATCGCTGGTGAACGAAATCAGGCAAAAGCGCGTCGGCGTGCCGCGAAAGGCGTCCGCCAGCACGCCGCCGAACTGCCCGGCCAGGTCGAAGTAATCCATCGCGCGGGTGATGTAGAGATAGGAATTGGCGTCGAACCGGTCGACGAAGGTGCTGCCCTGGTGGCGCAGGTAGCTTTCCACCTGGAAGTCGGCGTCGAAGCCCCACGTCACCGCGCTGTGGTCTTGCAGCTTGCGGCCGAATTTTTCCTGCAACGCTTTTTCCGACAAATAGGTGATGTGCGCGGCCATGCGCG
>CAYIQU010000552.1:0-1557 GCA_964365645.1 uncultured Hyphomicrobiales bacterium
CGTATCGGCGGCCTGCTGCGCTACGGAATTCCCGATTTCAAGCTCGAGAAACGCCTGATCGACCGCCGCATGGCGCAGATGCAGGCCGAGGGCGTCGAATTCCGCCCCAACACCCACGTCGGCGTCACCCTTGCCGCGCGCGCGCTGATGAAGGACTTCGACGCGGTGGTGCTGGCGGGCGGCTCGGAAAAACCGCGCGATTTGACCGCGCCGGGCCGCGCGGTGGACGGCGTTCACTTCGCCATGGATTTCCTCGGCCAGCAGAATCGCCGCGTGTCGGGCGAATTCATCGCCGACAACCGTCACATCGTGGCGACGGGCAAGCGGGTGGTGGTGATCGGCGGCGGCGACACCGGTTCGGACTGCATCGGCACCTCGGCGCGCCAAGGGGCGAAGTCGATCGTCCAGATCGAGATCCTGCCCAAGCCGCCGGCGACGGAAAACAAGGGCCTGACCTGGCCCGACTGGCCGACCAAGCTCAGGACCTCGTCCTCGCATCACGAAGGCTGCGCGCGCGAATGGGGCGTGGCGACCAAGAAAGTTCTGGGCAAGAACGGCGTCGTTACCGGCCTCGAATGCGCGCGCATGGAATGGGCCAAGGACAAGAACGGTCGTTCCCAGTTGCGCGAGGTCCCCGGAAGCGAATTCAAGATCGAGGCCGATCTGGTTCTGCTGGCCATGGGCTTCGCCCATCCCATCCACGAAGGGATGGTGAAGGAATTGAAGATCGGCACCGATGAGCGCGGCAACATCGACGCGAACACCGCCGACTATCGCGCTTCGGCCGCGAAGGTTTTCGCCTGCGGCGACATGCGTCGCGGCCAGTCCCTGGTGGTGTGGGCGATCCGCGAAGGCCGCCAGTGCGCCCGCGCGGTGGACGAGTTCCTGACGGGAAGCTCGGATCTGCCGCGCTGAGGCGCGGGGCCGGAAACGCCATGCGACAAACCTGGAAAGCGTGGGTTGCGCTCGGCGCGCTGAACGGCCTTTGCGCCGTCGCCGCCGGGGCCTACGCCGCGCACGGACTGAAGGCGGCCGAGCCGGTTCTCGGCGCGGCGTTCAAGACCGGCGTCGAATACCAGATGAGCCACGCGCTCGCCTTGCTCGCCGTCGCCTGGATGGCCGAGCGCCGGGAAGGCCGGAACCTCAATCCCTGGCTCGCCCGCGCGGCCGGGCTTTGTTTCGCCCTCGGCATCGTCCTCTTTTCGGGCACGCTTTACGGATTCGGCCTGACCGGCGAGGTCCCGGTGCGGGGCGCCGCGCCGGCGGGCGGAGCTTTACTGATGGCAGGGTGGCTTGCCCTTCTGTCCGCGCCTTTTATGCCGGGGCGGAAGTGAGGCCGTTCAAGGCCCCTCTCCCGCGCGAGCGGGAGAGGGAGGGGCCCAACCCGTTAGGGATGGGAGGGTGAGGGCGGAATTTTTGCCGAATGAGTTCTTTCTATCTCTAACGATAACGGAACTGTTTGTTGTCTATTTTTTCCAATATGGGCGATTTTAACCGGACTGCCATCCCCCTTGCGTATCGTGATCGTAAACGATGGCCACGACACGACGTCCCGCT
>CAYIQU010000553.1:0-1547 GCA_964365645.1 uncultured Hyphomicrobiales bacterium
ATCACCTGCTCGCCATCGACGCCGACGGCCGCCCGGTCGGCATGGTCTCGGCCTCCTCCTTGATGCGCCTGCGCTCGACCGAGGCCCTCGTCATCGGCGACGAAGTCGCCGGCGCCGAAAACGCCGACGCGCTCGCCCACGCTTTCGCCCGGCTGCCGCTGCTCGCCCGCTCGCTCAGGGCCGAAGGCGTCGAGGCCCTGGTCGTGACCGGCGCCATCAGCGCCCTGATCCGCGAAATGACCGCCCGCGCGGCCGAGCTGGCGGTCCGCGACATGGCCGACGCCGGCTGGGGCGCCGCCCCCGCGCCGTGGTGCGTTTTGGTGCTGGGGTCCGGCGGGCGGGGCGAATCGGCGCTGGCCGCCGATCAGGACAACGCCCTCGTGCATGAGGGATCGCCCGCCGACGACGCCTGGTTCGCCGAGGCGGGCCGGCGCATCGCCGAGACCCTGGCCGCCGCCGGCCTGCCCAAGTGCAAGGGCGGGGTCATGGCCATGAACCCGGAATGGCGGCGCTCGCTCGCAAGCTGGCGCGAGGAAATCAGCCGCTGGATCGGCAAGAAGGAAGGCGAGGCGCTGCTCAACGTCGACATCTTCTTCGATTTCGCGCCCGTCTTCGGCGACCGGACGCTGGCCGAGCGCCTGCGCGCCGAGGCGCTGGAGGCGACCTCCCACGCGCCGATGTTCCTGCGGATGCTGGCGGCCGAACTGGCAACGAAGGGAACCGCGCTGGGGCTGTTCGGGATGTTCCGCACCGAACAGGGCCGGATCGACATCAAGCGCGGCGGGTTCCTGCCCATCGTCGCCGCCGCGCGCATCCTCGCGCTGAAACACCGCATCCCGGCCTGCGGCACCGTCGAACGGATCGAGGCGCTGGCGGCCCAGGGCGCGCTGGGACCCGCCGACGCGGAAAGCCTGATCCGCGCCTACAAGATGCTGCTCGGCTTCCTGGTGGAACAGCAAACCCTGGACATCGCCGCCGGGATCGCGCCCTCGCCCCGGATCGAGCCCGGCCGCCTGCCCGCCATCCGCCGCCGCGCGTTGCGCGAGGCGCTGCGCGCGGGCGCGGCGGTGGGCGAGATCGTCCAGGGTCCGCTCAGCGGCTGATTTCAGGCGAGCGTTCCGGCGCCGCCGGGGCCGCGATCGGCACCGTGAACATGAACGTCGCGCCCGTGCCGGGCCGGCTGTCCACCCAGATCCGGCCCCCCAGGTGCTCGACGATGCGCTGGCAGATGGCAAGCCCGAGTCCGGAGCCGGACGGCTTCGCCGTCATCGTGTCGCCGACCTGGTGGAACTTCTCGAAGATCGCTTTTTGATGTTCGGGCGCGATGCCCGGTCCATTGTCCTTGACCCCGATGGCGAGTTCGCGGCCGCGAACCTCCATGGCGATCTCGACGTGACCGTGACCCGGTTCGCAGAATTTGACGGCGTTCGAGAGCAGGTTGACCGCGACCTGCATCAACTGGTCGCGATCCGAGCGCACCATCGGCACCCGTTCGGGCATCTTGACCGCGACCGAGACCGCGCGTTCGCGGAAAAGCTGGCTGGTCG
>CAYIQU010000554.1:0-1545 GCA_964365645.1 uncultured Hyphomicrobiales bacterium
GCTGGATGCGCGCCGATTCGAACGTCGCCATCAGTTGCTTGAAGCCCTGGCCGGCGACGCCGCCCAGCAAGCCGTCACCCGCGACCCGGAACCCGTCGAAGGACAGTTCGTACTCGCGCATCCCGCGATAGCCGAGAACGGCGATCTCGCCGCCCTTCATGCCCGGCGCCGGGAAGGGATCGGTTTCGGTGCCGCGCGGCTTTTCGGCCAGGAGCATGGACAGCCCGCCGTAGCCCTTGTCGTCGGGGTTGGTGCGGACCAGCAGCGTCATCAAGTCCGAGCGCGAGGCGTGCGTGATCCAGGTCTTGGCGCCGGTGACGCGCCAGTCCGCGCCGTCACGCACGGCGCGGGTGCGCAAGCTTGCCAGGTCCGAGCCGGTGTTGGGCTCGGTGAAAACGGCGGTCGGCAGGATTTCGCCCGAGGCGATGCGCGGAAGATATTTCCGTTTCTGTTCGGGCGTGCCGCCCTGGCGGATCAGCTCGGCGGCGATTTCCGAGCGGGTGCCGAGCGAGCCGACGCCGATATAGCCGCGCGACAATTCCTCGGTGACCACGCACATGGCGATCTTGCCCATGCCGAGGCCGCCCCACTCTTCGGGCACCGTCAGGCCAAAGACGCCCAACTCGGCCATTTCGGCGACCACCGCGTCGGGGATCAACGCGTCGGCCAAGTGCCAGCCGTGGGCGAAGGGCGTGACACGGTCGGCGACGAAGCGGCGGAACTGCTCGCGGGTGAGGTCCAGGGTCTCGTCGCCCAATCCCAGGTGGCCGAAATGCCGGCCGTCGGCGCCCTCGGCGATCAACTCGGCCAGCCGCGCGCGCGTGGATGCCGTGTTGCCCTGCGCGATCAGGGTCGCGACCGCGTCGGTGCGGAACGCGCGGACAGCGGAATCGTCCAACCCTAAGTCCTGCGGCCGGGCGATTTCGCCTTGCGACAGCGCGATGCCGCCCGCCATTTGCGCGAGGTACTCGCCGAAGGCGGCGGCCAGGATCAGCCGCTCCATTTCGCCCCATTGGCCGGCGGCGTCCAGGCGTCGCGCCCAGGCCTCCATCTGGCGCAACGCCTCGACGTAGGTCGCCAGCCACGCCAGCCCGTGGGCGGCGAACTGGTCTTTCTCCAGCGCGCCGGAATCGAGTTTCCCGTCGTGCGACACGCGCCCGGCCACGGCGGCGCGGGCGGCGGCCAACAGGCCGTCGGCGGCCGCAAGCGCGCGGGCGCACAGGTCCAGGAGATCGCCGGGGATCGCCGCGATGACGGGCATGGCGCGCGGTCAGCCCTCGAGGCAGTCGTCCAAGGTGCGCCGGCCCGGATGCTTGGCCTGCACCAGGACGGCCATGTTGCCGGGCTTGTGCTCGTTGTTCATCATCTTGGTGTGGGCGAGCGGGATGTCGTCCCACGAGAACACTTCCGACATGGACGGATCGACGCGCCGCTCGACGACCAGCTGGTTGGCCTGGCTTGCCTGCATCAGGTTGGCGAAGTGGCTGCCCTGGATGCGCTTCTGGCGCATCCACACGAAGCGCGCGTCCATGGTGAGGTTGTAGC
>CAYIQU010000555.1:0-1541 GCA_964365645.1 uncultured Hyphomicrobiales bacterium
TCTTGCGCCGGTGGCTCGGCGAAAAGGATGATCGTTAGAAAAGATAGGACCCCCCATGGCTGATCTGCAAAAATACCGGATGTATATCGACGGCCGCCGCCACGATCCGGCGGGCGGCGAATGGTTCGAATCCTTCAACCCCTACACCGGCAAGCCGTGGGCGTTGATCCCGCGCGGCACGGCGGCGGACGTGGACGCGGCGGTGGAGGCCGCGCATCGGGCGTTCGCCACGGGCCCCTGGCCGGCCCTGACGGCGAGCGCGCGCGGCGCGCTGCTCCGGCGCGTCGGCGACCTGCTCGCCGCCAAGGCGGATTACTTCGGGCAATTGGAGGTTCGCGACAACGGCAAGCTGATCGCCGAAATGGGCGCGCAGCTTCGCTACCTGCCGCAATGGTACTATTACTTCGGCGGCTTGGCCGACAAGATCGAGGGCGCGGTCATCCCCATCGACAAGCCGGGCGTGTTCAACTTCACGCGGCCCGAGCCGCTCGGTGTCGTCGGGGCCATTTCGGCGTGGAATTCGCCGCTGCTGCTGGCCACCTGGAAGCTCGCCCCGGCGCTGGCGGCCGGCAACACCGTGGTGGTCAAGCCGTCCGAGTTCACGTCGGCCTCGATGCTGGAATTCGTCGAACTGTTCGCCGAAGCCGGCTTTCCGCCCGGCGTGGTCAACGTCGTGACCGGATTCGGGGCGGAAGCGGGCGAGCCGCTGGTCGCGCATCCCAAGGTCGCCAAGGTCGCCTTCACCGGCGGCGAGGCGGGCGGGCGCCGGGTCTATGAAACCGCGGCCAAGGGCTTGAAGCGCGTCACGCTGGAACTGGGCGGCAAGTCGCCCAACATCGTGTTCGACGACGCCAATCTCGACAACGCGGTCAAGGGCGCGGTCTCGGGCATCTTCGCCGCCACCGGGCAGACCTGCATCGCGGGCTCGCGCCTGTTGCTCCAGGAATCGATTCGGGACGCGTTCATGGACAAGCTGCTGGCGTTGGCCAAGACCGCGCGCATGGGCGACCCGGCGAGTCTCGACACCCAGGTCGGCCCCGTCACCACCCGGCAGCAGTACGAAAAAATTCTCGGGTATATCGATATCGCCAAGGGGGAAGGGGCGACGTGCGTGCTGGGCGGCGGCGCGGCGCAACGGCCCGAATGCGGGCAGGGCTGGTTCGTCGAGCCGACCGTCTTCACCGGCGTGCACAACCAAATGCGGATCGCCCAGGAAGAAGTGTTCGGCCCCGTTCTGTCGGTCATCACCTTCAAGGACGAGGATGAAGCCGTCGCCATCGGCAACGATATTCTTTACGGCTTGGCGGCCGGCGTGTGGACCAACAATCTTCGCCGCGCGATCAACGTTTCGCAACGGCTGCGGGCGGGGACCGTCTGGGTCAACACCTACCGCGCGGTCAGCTACATGTCGCCGTTCGGGGGGTACAAGCGCTCGGGACTGGGCCGTGAAAACGGCCAGGAAGCGATCCGCGAATACCTGCAAACCAAAAGCGTCTGGATCAACACCGACGAGAACGTGCCCAACCCGTTCGTCATGCGGT
>CAYIQU010000556.1:0-1538 GCA_964365645.1 uncultured Hyphomicrobiales bacterium
AAAACACGAGGAAGCCCAGGCGGCGCTGAGCTCGCTGGAAGCCACCATCCGCGCCGGCGAAGCGTCGGTCGAACTGGCCCGGCTGCAACTGGAATACACCGCCATCCGCGCCCCGATCAACGGCCGTGCGGGCAGCCTGCTGGTTTCGGTCGGCAACCTGGTCAAGGCGGGCGATGCCCAGCCGCTGGTGGTCATCAACGAAACCCGACCGGTCTACGTCGCCTTCACCCTGCCCGAACAGCATTTGGGCGATATCCGCCGGCGCATGGGCGCGGGCGGCATCGTCATCGACGTCCGCCCGACCGAAGACCCCGGCCCGGCGGCAAGCGGGGCCGTCGATTTCGTCAACAACGCCGTCGATGCCGCGACCGGAACCATCGGCCTGCGCGCCACCATCGCCAACGAGGACGAACGCCTGCTGCCCGGCCAGTTCGTCACCGTGCGCGTGACCATGGGTACGCTGAAGGGCGCCGTCGTCGTTCCGTCCCAGGCGATCCAGACCAGCCAGAAGGGTCAATACGTCTACGTCGTCAAGGCCGGCGCGCTGAAGGACGGCCGCGGCACGGTCGAGCAGCGCACCGTCAAGATCGGCATTCCGTCCGGCGAGAAAGTCGTCGTCCACGAGGGGCTGGCCGCCGGCGAAACCGTCGTCACCGAGGGGCAGATGCGCCTGCAACCGGGCGGACAAATCGTGTTGCGCCCGAGTCCGGCTTCGTGAGCATCCGATGACGCGCCGCTGGAGGAGGATGACATGAACCTTCCCGAACTCTGCATCCGCCGCCCGATCATGACGACGCTGGTGATGGCGTCGTTCATCGTCTTCGGCCTGCTCGCCTACCGCATCTTGCCGGTCAGCGAATTGCCCAACGTCGATTTCCCGACCATCGAGGTCACCGCGCGCCTTCCCGGCGCCAGCCCGGAAAACATCGCCGCCGCCGTGGCGACCCCGCTGGAAAGCCAGTTCTCGCGGATTCCCGGGGTCGAGGCCATGACCTCGACCAGCGCCAACGGCTCGACCCGGATCACGCTGCAATTCGCGCTGGACCGCAACATCGACGCCGCCGCCCTGGACGTGCAGTCGGCGATCTCGAGCACGCTGCGCCTGCTGCCCCCGGAAATGCCGGCGCCGCCGGCCTTTCGCAAGATCAATCCCGCCGATTTCGCCATCTTCCTGATCGCGCTGTCGTCGGACACGCTGCCGCTGTCCACGCTCAACGAATACGGCGACCCGGTTCTGGCGCAGAAGCTGTCGACCATCAACGGCGTCGCCCAGGTCAGCGTTTTCGGCGCGCAGAAATACGCGGTCCGTGTCCAGGTCAATCCCGACGCGCTGGCCGCGCGGGCCATCGGCATCGAGGACGTGGTCCGCGCCATCCGCGGCGGCAACACCAACCAGCCGACCGGCGTCATCAGCGGCCCGCACCGGGTCTTCACCATCGAGACCACCGGCAAACTGTCCCGGGCGTCCGGCTACGCCGAGGAGATCGTTTCCTGGCGCGGCGGCGCGCCGGTGCGGCTCAAGGAAATCGCCGCCGTCG
>CAYIQU010000557.1:0-1537 GCA_964365645.1 uncultured Hyphomicrobiales bacterium
AGGAGATCGCGGACTCGGCCTACGACTACGCGCTGCGCAAGGCGAGCGGCGAGCGCCCCGTCATCGGCGTCAACAAGTACGTCGAGAAGGAAGCGAAGTTCGACATCGAGACGCACCCCTACGATCCGGCGACCGAGCGCCGCCAGCTCGCGGGGCTGAAGAAGGTGCGCGCGACCCGCGACGCGAAAAAGCTGGCCCGGCTCTTGGACGAACTGAAGAAAGTCGCCCGGGACGAAAGCGCCAACATCATGCCGATCACCATCGAGTTGGTGAAGGCGGGCGCCAGCATGGGCGACATCGTCGAGACCCTGAAGGGCCTTTGGGGGACGTACCGCGAAACCCCGGTGATCTAAGTCTTTATTTATTTACCATTCTTTTACCCTAGGAGGGCCATCATCGCCGGTGCTTGGGCGGAATCCGCCCGAAGCGGAAAGGAAAGCCGCGCGCGATGGTCGAAACGCTCAGCATTATCGCCATTCTCACCGCGTTCGTCGCCGTGTGGTTCACGGCCGAGGTGTTGAAGCGACTCAACCATCGTTCGGATCCGTCCAAGAATCCGTTCGTCATCGCGCTGGCCCAGGGGCTGGAACAAAAGGACCGCTGGATCGTCGCCCTGGACGAGCGGGTCAAGGCCCTGGAAGGCGAACTGCGGGCGCTGCGCGGCGGCTCGGGTTCGGTCGCCGCGTCCGCGTCCGCGTCCACGTCCGCGTCCACCGCCGCCGGCCGCCGGCCGCTGCCGGAAATCGAGCGCGATCTCGGCGCCGTCGCCCGCGGCTTGCGCAAGGCGCAGTCGCTCAATCAGGAAGTGTTGACCGAGCCTCGGCCGGAACAGCGCATCGAGACGCGGGACGCCGAACTGCGCGCGGCCTTGCGGGATGCTGAACTGCGCGGCGCCGCCGCGCGCGAAGCCGAACTGCGGGCCGCCGAATTGCGCGCCGCCGGCGCGCGGGGCGAGGCGCGTCTGGCCCGGGCGCGCGCCAACGTTTCGGCGGCGTAAGCCGATGAGTCAGGAATCCATCAGCCGGACCCGGACGTAATCGCCGGGCGCGTCGGCGAGCGCCTTCAAGCGACCGTCGCCGGGAACGCGGGCGGGAACGTCTTCGCCGCCGTCCGACTTGGTCCACGCGTCCCAATCCGGCCACCACGAGCCTTCGTGCGGCTTCGAGCCGGCGAGCCATTCGTCCGCGTCCTTGGGCAGCGTGGCGTTTTCCCAGTAGCAGTATTTCTTCGCCGCCGGCGGGTTGACGACGCCGGCGATGTGGCCCGATGCCGCCAGCACGAAGCGCTTCGGCCCGGAATAGAGTTGCGTCGCGTGGTAGGCCGATTTCCACGGCGCGATGTGGTCCTCGCGGGTGGCGACGATGTAGGTCGGAACCTTGATCTTGCGCAGATCGAGCGGCACGCCCGCGAGCGCGATTCCGCCCGGCTCCGACAGCTTGTTCTCGTGGTACATCTTGCGCAGATAAAAGGCGTGCATCGCCGCCGGCATCCTGGTGCTGTCCGAGTTCCAGTACAGCAGGTCGAAGGGGAACGGCTC
>CAYIQU010000558.1:0-1536 GCA_964365645.1 uncultured Hyphomicrobiales bacterium
TTATGGCGCCATCCAGGCCTTGCGCGGCGTCGATCTGGAAATCAGGCGCGGCGAGATCGTCACCCTGATCGGCGCCAACGGCGCGGGCAAATCGACGCTGCTGATGACGATTTGCGGCAATCCGGCGGCGGCGAAGGGAACCACCCTCTTCAAGGGCCGCGACATCACGCGCCTGCCGACGCACGCGATCGCGCACCTGGGCGTCGCTCAGTCGCCCGAGGGCCGCCGCATCTTCCCGCGCATGACGGTGATGGAAAACCTGCTGATGGGCGCGATCGCCGCGCCGGGCGGTGACGGGGATGTTCCCGACGGACTCGAGCGCGCGTTCCGCCTGTTCCCGATCCTGAAGGAACGCCGCGAGCAGCGCGGCGGCACGCTTTCGGGCGGCGAACAGCAGATGCTGGCCATCGCGCGCGCGCTGATGAGCCGGCCGACGCTTCTGCTGCTCGACGAGCCTTCGTTGGGCCTGGCGCCGCTGGTGGTGCGCCAGATCTTCGCCGCCGTCGCCGAAATCAACCGTCTTGAACGGACCGCCATCCTGCTGGTCGAGCAGAACGCGCACCACGCGCTGAAATTGGCGCACCGCGGCTACGTGATGGTCAACGGCCGGATCGCGCTTGCGGGCACCGGCGCCGAGCTGCTCGCCAATCCGGACGTTCGCGCCGCCTATCTCGAGGGCGGCGCGGGCAAGGGAGGAACGCCGTGACCCCGCTGCCCCTTCTCGACGCGCCGTTGCCGGTGTTCATCGGCCTGACCGTCGTCGGCATGGGCTTCGCCGCCTTCATGATCGGCCAGGCGGTCGCGCAGACGTGGCGGCCGGCGGGGCAGGCGGCGGGCTATGGCCTGCTGCTCGGGCTCGGCGACCGTTTCCTCGGCTTCGCGCTGTTCGAGGCGTCGCTGACGGCGCCGACGGGATACCTGATCGATACCGCCGTGCTGATCGCCATCGCCCTGGTCGCTTTTCGCGTGCGCCGCGCGCAAAAGATGGTCGCTCAGTATCCTTGGCTCTACCGGCGCGCGGGCTTGTTCGGCTGGCGGGCCATTACCCCACGGCCGGAAGGGCGGAAAGAGGGGGCTTCGACGCCCCCCTGACAGGCGCCGGAAAAGTAGGTTAAAGTTCCCGCCTCGGTCCCCGAGGGGACTTGCTGAAATCAAAGAGATTCAACCAGGGAAGGATCGTATCCATGATTCGATTGACGAAGACCATGCTTCTCGCCGCCGGCCTGATCGCCGCCGGTTCGTTCGGCGCGCGGGCCGACATCAACATCGCCGTCAACGGCCCGATGAGCGGCGGCGAGGCCGCGTTCGGCGACCAGATGAAACGCGGCGCCGAAATGGCCGTCGCCGACATCAACGCCAAGGGCGGGGTGCTGGGCCAGAAACTCAAGCTGTTCATCGGCGACGACGCCTGCGATCCGAAGCAGGCGGTCGCGGTCGCCAACAAGGCCGTCAGCGACAAGGTCGTGTTCGTCGCCGGCCACTTCTGCTCGTCGAGCTCGATCCCCGCGTCCGACGTCTACAACGAGGGCGGCATCG
>CAYIQU010000559.1:0-1527 GCA_964365645.1 uncultured Hyphomicrobiales bacterium
TCCGCTCGGTCGACGTGCTGATGATCGACGACGTCCAGTTCATCGCCGGCAAGGAATCGACCCAGGAAGAGTTCTTCCACACCTTCAACGCCCTGGTCGACCAGGGCCGCCAGATCGTCATTTCCGCCGACAAGTCGCCGTCCGACCTGGAAGGCATGGAAGAACGGCTGATTTCGCGCCTCAATTGCGGCCTGGTCGCCGACATCCACGCCACCACCTACGAATTGCGCCTGGGCATCCTCGAATCCAAGGCCGAGCAGATGGGCGTTCCCGTCCCCCACAAGGTGCTGGAATTCCTGGCGCACCGCATCACCGCCAACGTCCGCGAGCTGGAAGGCGCGCTGAACCGCGTCGTCGCCCAGGCCCAGCTGGTCGGCCGCGAGATTTCGCTCGATAACACCCAGGACTATCTCAAGGACCTGCTGCGCGCCAACGACCGCCGCGTGACCATCGAGGACATCCAAAAACGGGTCGCGGCCCATTTCAACGTCCGGCTGGCCGACATGTTCTCGGAACGCCGGTCGCGCTCGGTCGCCCGGCCCCGCCAGATCGCCATGTATCTCGCCAAGCAGTTGACCCAGCGCTCGCTGCCCGAAATCGGGCGCAAGTTCGGCGGGCGCGACCACACCACGGTCATGCACGCGGTCCGCAAGGTCGACGAGCTGCGGTCCCAGGACCAGGCCTTCGCCGAGGACGTGGAACTGCTGCGGCGGATGCTGGAAAGCTGATCCCCGGCTGGTTTTTCCGAATCGCCCCCGCCCCTGCCGCGTCGCCTCGCTCCCCGCCGGGGGCGAAATCGGTCGCGCCGGCGCCGCGCGGTGCGGAATCCCCTTCGGCTCGGACCCTACTTTGCTATAATCCCCGCCCCTGTCCGCAGCGGATTTTGAAACTTTCGCCATGAAGATATCGATCGAACGCGCCGCCCTCCTGAAAGCCCTCGGCCACGTGCAAAGCGTGGTGGAACGGCGAAACACCATTCCCATTCTCGCCAACGTCAAGCTCGCGGCCGGCGAGGGCCGGTTGGCGCTGAACGCGACCGACATGGACATCGACATGGTCGAGAGCGTGCCGGCATCCGTCGCCGCCAAGGGCACGACCACCGCGCCGGCGCACACGCTCTACGAAATCGCCCGCAAGCTGCCGGAAGGGTCCGAGGTCGAACTCGAGGCCGACGGCGAGGGCAAGCTCACGGTCCGCGCCGGGCGTTCGCGCTTTCAGTTGTCCTGCCTGCCGACCGAGGAATTCCCGGTCATGGGCGGCGGGACCTATTCGCACACCTTCACGGTTTCCGCCGCCGATCTGCGCGGGATCATCGACCGCACCCGCTTCGCCATTTCCAACGAGGAAACCCGCTATTACCTGAACGGCATCTACCTGCACGCGGCCAAGCGCGACAAGACCGCCGTGCTGCGCGCGGTGGCGACCGACGGCCACCGGCTGGCGCAGACCGAGCTGCCGGTGCCCTCCGGCGCTTCCGGCATGCCGGGCATCATTGTGCCGCGCAAGACCGTGAGCGAGGTGCAGCGG
>CAYIQU010000560.1:0-1527 GCA_964365645.1 uncultured Hyphomicrobiales bacterium
CTGGTCAAGATTTTCGACGCGCTCGGCCCGACCGATCCGTTGACGGTCGGCGGACGGCGGCAATTGTCCTCGATTCTTTTCTCGTGAAGGATGAAAGGCGAACCATGGCCAGCACCACGCGCCCCGATGAGGCGGCGGCCCTGCCCGAGATCTTGCCGATCTTTCCCCTGACCGGCGTGCTGCTGCTGCCCGGCGGGCGCGTGCCGTTGCAGATTTTCGAGCCGCGCTATCTCGCCCTGATCGACGACGCGCTGGGCCACGGCCGCTGGGTCGGCATGGTCCAGCCCGTGACCCCCGCCCGCGATCCGGTGCCCGACGGCGCGGCGGTGTTTCCGGTCGGCTGCGCCGGGCGCATCATGTCCTTCGCCGAAAACGACGACGGCCGCTATCTGGTCATCCTCGCCGGCGAGAGCCGCTTCCGCATCCGCGAGGAGCTGCCCGGCCGCAACGGCTTTCGCCGGGTCGTGCCCGACTGGGAACCGTTTTCGTGCGATCTCGAGGGCGGGCCGGAACCGGAATTCGACCGCCCCCGCCTGGTCCGCGCGGCGCGCGCCTTTTTCACCGCGCGCGGGCTGGACGCCGACAGCCGATCCTTGGACGACCTCAACGGCCCGGCGCTGGTGACGTGGCTGGCCATGGCCTGCCCGTTCGGCCCGGGCGAAAAGCAAGCGCTGCTCGAATGCGCCTGTCACGCCGAGCGCGCGGCGACGCTGTCCTCGGTGCTCGAACTTGCCGCCCACGACGGCCCGCGCAGGGGCGGCACGCCGGCAAGACATTGAGTCCGGCATTGAACGCGCCATCCAAGGACACGCCGCCCATGACCGCCCGCAAGGTCGATCCCAAGCTTTTGGAAATCCTGGTCTGCCCGCTGACCAAGGGACCGCTGCGCTACGACGCCGAGACCCAGGAGTTGATCAGCGACCAGGCCGGGCTCGCCTATCCGATCCGCGACGGCATTCCGATCATGCTGGCCGACGAGGCCCGGCAGATCAACAAGACTTGAAGGAGAGAGACGATGACCGCCCCCGCCCGCACGTTCGGCGCCCAGATCAAGGTCCGTGAAATCCGCCTGAAAAAAACGGAGAAGGTTCTCGAAGTGGATTTCGAGGACGGCAAGTCGTTCCGCTTTCCCGCCGAATTCCTGCGCGTCGAAAGCCCGTCGGCGGAAATCCAGGGCCATGGCCCCAGCCAGAAGACGATCATCGGCGGCCGGCGCCACGTCGGCATCATGGCGGTCGAGCCGGTCGGCAACTACGCCGTCAAGATCGTGTTCGACGACCTGCACGACACCGGCATCTATTCGTGGGAAACGTTCTACGAATACGGCAACCGCCAAGATGAGTTGTGGCAGACCTACCTCGATGCGCTCAAAGCGCGCGGCCTTTCCCGCGACCCGTAAGGGAGCGGCGGCCTATTGAAAGACCGGCCGGGATTCCCGAGGCCAAAGTATTTTCGTGCGGACTGGAATCATTCCCCCTCTCCCCCCGTAAGTCGCGAGGGGAGAGGGAAGGGTGAGGGACCACGCCT
>CAYIQU010000561.1:0-1523 GCA_964365645.1 uncultured Hyphomicrobiales bacterium
CCTGCCGCGTGGCTTTCACGCGTCGGGCATACGCCGGGTTCGCCTTCAGAAACGCCTTTGCCGAGGGCGTGAACACCGTCTCCACGCCGGCCGCCGTCCGCGCAATCAGCGCCGGCACGTTGCCGGGCGCAATCCGCGCGTCGGCAAAATCCGTCCGGGCGCCGGTCACGTCCAGCGCGATCTGCGAGAGCGCGCGAGGCGCGTCGGTGTTTTCAAACTGGATTGCGCGCCGGGCGCTCTCGCGTTTCATTGCCAGGTCTTCGAGCGCCCACGCGCGGGCTGCGTCGCGCACCTCCAACGTGGCCCGGCGCACCCGCTCGTTGGAAACGGCGATCACCGCGCCGAGCGCAATCAGCGCAACCAGCACGGACACCAGCAAAATGAGATCTTCAAACGTGAATATGATTGATCAACTCCTTCTGTTGTCGGTAATTTTTTGCTGCGACCGGATGGCGGCCAGTTCACCCGCCAGCGACCGCATGGCCGAGGGCCTGCGGTCGAGCATGGCCGTCGCCAGCCAGATGGAAAACATGAGCACGACGATGAGTGTGATGGCAATCGCCAGCATGCCGCGCATGTTGAAGCCAAATGCTCCGTAGCCGCGAACGTCCGTCTCCCACACCACTACCGAGCCGGGCGTGGTCAGGAGAAGGCCGAGGGGCGGGACGATCCGCAGGAGATACCGCTTCCCGGCGGGCACGCGCGCCGCGTACGCGCCGGTTGCGTCGCTGGTGAGCGACTGCGCCGCGCCGCCCGCCGTGACGATCTCCACCCGCGCGCCCCCGATGCCCGGCTCGCCGGCGTCCTGCACACCGTTACCGTTGGCGTCACGGAATACAACGCCTTCAACCAGAATGAGCTTTTGGGGCTCCTCTTTCTGTGTGACGACCGCCACAGCGGCCGGCGTCGGCGTCGGCGAGGGCAGCGTCGGCGTCGGGATCATCGTTGGGGCGCTGGTTGGAACTGGCGTCTCGGTCGGGTCGGCAAACCAACTGAAGATTTGCTCTAGCGGACCCGGGGTCGGCGTGGGTGTAGGCGGAGCAAGCACGGTGAACGCCGCGCGTCCAAAATGCGATTCGTTCCCGGCCTCGTCCAATGCGAAGAGTTCGACCGTGTACGAGCCCGGCGCAAGCGAGGCCGAAACTGTCCCCCCGAACGCGTCGCGGCCGTCGGTGTAGAAAACGGATGCGCCGCTCACCGCGTCGAATACCTGCGCTGTCCACGACTTCACGCCTGATTCGCCGTCCGCAATGGACACGGACAGGCCGCTCGCCGACGCGCCTGTAAAATCGCCGATGGGCGACGCGAAGCCGCCGTCAGGCGACCCGAAGCCGAGCGGCGGAGGCGCGCCGTCCACCCTGACGACCGCCGACTCCACTGGCGAGCGGTGGCCCAGCGCGTCCGTCGCATACGCCGTCACCGTATGCGTCCCGCCCTGGCCCGCGACGAACCGGGCCGCGCTGCCGTTTATCGTCACTGCCTTGTCGTCGTGCGTGTAGGTGAGCGAGGCGATCCCCGACCCG
>CAYIQU010000562.1:0-1519 GCA_964365645.1 uncultured Hyphomicrobiales bacterium
TTTCGGCTGCAAGGTTTTCACCCGGCCGTCCATGATCTCGGGGAACCCGGTGTGGGCGGCCACCTCGATGGCGGCCACGCCGGCGTCCTTGAGCGCCTTGGCCGATCCGCCGGTGGAGAGAATTTCGACGCCGCGTTCGGCGAGGAATCGGCCCAACTCGACTAGGCCGGTCTTGTCGGACACGGAAATCAGGGCGCGGCGGATTTTGTCGGTCATGGCGGCGGGGTGTTCCGGAGTTGGCGGTTGTCGGGAAGGGTGTCGGCAATCGGGGCGGGCGCGTATTCGGGAATGAGGCGGCGGAGCGCGGCGCGCGCGTCGGCGTCGTCGCCGGATTCGGCGGCGCGCAACAGCCGGGACAGGCCGTCGCCGAGATCGGTTCCGGCGACGCGGGGCGCGGCGATGAAAATGCCGGGCAGGCCGGACGGGGCCAGCGGTTCGGCGCCGTGGAACAATTCCTCGAACAGCTTTTCGCCCGGGCGCACGCCGGTGAAGGCGATCTTGACGTCCTGGTCGGGCTTCAGTCCGGCCAGCCGGATCATCTGCCGGGCGAGATCGACGATCCGCACCGGCGGCCCCATGTCGAGGACGAACAGCTTGCCCTCGTGCGCCTCGCCGCCCGTGGCGGCGGCCTCGATCACCAGTTCGACCGCCTCGCGCACGGTCATGAAGTAGCGCGTCATCTCGGGGTGGGTGACGGTCAACGGCCCGCCGCGCGCGAGCTGGTCCTGGAACAGCGGCACCACCGATCCGGTCGATCCCAGCACGTTGCCGAAACGGACGGTGACGAAGCGGGTCGGTCCGCGGTTCTCGAGATCGAGCGCCTGGCAGTACATCTCGGCGGCGCGCTTCGACGCGCCCATGACCGAGGACGGATTGACCGCCTTGTCGGTGGAAATGAGAACCATCGCGGCGGCGTCGGCGGCGCGCGCGGCGTCGGCGACGTTGATGGTGCCGCCGACGTTGACCGCGACGCCGGCGGCGGCGTTGGCCTCGACCAGCGGAACGTGCTTGAAGGCGGCGGCGTGGAAAACGACTTCGGGTTTTTCGGCGGCGAACAGCGCGCGCACGCGGTCGCGGTCGCGCACGTCCAGCAGCACCGCCTGGCGCGGCACGGCGGCGGCCAGGCGCTGGGCTTCCATGTCGATTTGATAAAGAGCGTATTCGGAATTATCGACCAGGACGATCCGGCCGGGCGCGAACGGCAAAAGCTGGCGCACCAGTTCGCCGCCGATGCTGCCGCCGGCGCCGGTCACCAAAACCCGCCGCCCGGCGACGAAGGCGCGCATGGCGTCGCGATCGAGCGGCGTCTGCGGCCGGCCGAGCAGGTCCTCGACCGCGATCGGGCGGACTTCGAGGCGATCCTCGACGCCGCTTCTGAGATCGGTCAGGCGCGGAATTCGCGCCAGCGTCATGCCCAGGCGGGCGGCTTCGTCGAACAAGGCGCGCACCCACGCGCCCCCGGTCTCGCCGTGGGCGAGGCCGCGCCGCTGCGGCGCGCGGCCCTTGGCCTTGAGGTCGT
>CAYIQU010000563.1:0-1508 GCA_964365645.1 uncultured Hyphomicrobiales bacterium
GGCGCAGCGTCGAGAAGTCGTAGCCGATGCCGCCGCCCTGCTGCATGGTCAGCGCGGCTTCCTTCAACTGGTCGAAGATGCCGGCCATGTCGTCGGGGATGGTGCCCATGACGAAGCAGTTGAACAGCGTCACCCGCCGCCCCGTTCCCGCGCCCGAGAGAATCCGTCCCGCCGGCAGGAAGCGGAAATCGCTCATGGCCTCGAAGAAGCGGTCCTCCCAAAGGGCCGGATCTTTTTCCACGGCGGCGGCCGCGCGCGCGACGCGCCGCCAGGTGTCGGAGATCGCCTTGTCGACGGGATGCCCGTCGGCGCCCTTGAGGCGGTATTTCATGTCCCAGATTTGCTGGGAAATGGCGGCGACTGGGGTCATCGGTCTTGGTCCTCGGGGCCTTCCTTGGCGAGCGCGCGGGCCAATGCCGGCCTGTGCCGGCGATCCGCGAACCCATTGAATTATAATATATTTTTTTGAATTTTAGGAGTCCGCCGTCAGGCGGTCAAGCTTAATGTTCTCTAAATGTTTCCACACGGTTGTCCCCGGCGCGGCGACTAAACCGCGCTGATTTCAGCGGCGAAACAGCGTTAATCCCCGTTTTCCCAAGGGACGGGAAAAGATTGTTCACAGCATAGACAAGGGGCGCGGCCCGCGCCCCTTCACCTCGTCCACGGATCGAGGGGGGCGGTATTGGTGCCACCCGAATCGTGCCGGTCACGGCCTCAGCGGAAACGCCGCCGGATCGTCGGTCCAGGGATCGAAGATCGAAGCGCCGGAGGCGCGAACATCCTTCACGTTCCGGGTCGCTAGATATAAATCCCTTTCGATCGCGGTGGCGGCGAGCAGCGTGTCGATCACCGGGGGCGCCTTGCCGGCGGCGCGTTGAATCTCGCCGCTGATCCGTCCCCATCGCCGGACGATGGCGTCGTCGAGCGAAACGACCCGGCCGACAAATCGCGCCTCAAGGGCGAGGACCGCCGCGCCGAATCGTTCGCGGGCAGCCGCGTCCGGGGGAAGGTTGGCGATTCCCTTATCGTATTCGCCGAGCGAGAGAATGCTGATGAAGAGGCGATCCTCGGGTTCTTCTCGCGCCCAAGCCGCGACCTTGGGATCGCACCCGGGACTCGCGATCTCGGAAATAACGTTGGTGTCGAGCAGCCAGCCGATCACCAGACGATGTCCCGTCCCCGGTCCGGATCGCGGTGGATCTCGATTTCGGCCAGCGCGGTGTTTCGGAGATAATCGACCAAGGATTGCCGGGGATGCTCGGCCGGCAGCAGCCGCTTCAATTCCTCGACGGCGATGACGACGACGGCGTCCTTGCCGCGATAAGTGACGCGTTGCGGCCCCTTCTCGCGCGCCAGCCTCACGACTTCGCTGAACCGGGCCTTGGCGTCTTCCAGTTTCCAGCCCTGAAGGGTCTCGACTTTTACTCGCCCCAAACCGGCGCGGGGCGAACGGGTTTTCCCGCCCCGGCCGCGCGCGTCCCCGACTTTTCTTTTCTTGGCGCCCATGG
>CAYIQU010000564.1:0-1508 GCA_964365645.1 uncultured Hyphomicrobiales bacterium
GTGGTGGGATCGCCTGTTCGGCACCTACCGCGCCCAGCCCATGGCGGGTCACGCGGCCATGACCATCGGCATCGAGGCGTTTCGGGAACCCGCCGACTTGCGCCTCGATAAAATGCTGGTCCAGCCCTTTAAGGGCGCGGCCGGCCACTACCCGCTGGCGCGCGGCGACTAAAAAATAAGGACGGCCCATGGATTTTCGCGCCTTGAAAACCCCCGCCCTGCTGTTGGACAAGCCCCGCCTGGTCGCCAACATCGCCCGCATGGCGGCCAAGGCCAAGGCGTTGAACGTCGCCCTGCGCCCGCACATGAAGACGGCGAAGTCGGTGGCCGTCGCCCGCATGGCCCTCCATCACGGCGCGAAGGGCGTCGCCGTCTCGACGCTGGCCGAGGCCGCCTATTTTCTCGATCACGACGTCCGCGACATTCTCTACGCCGTCGGCTTGGCGCCGGGAAAGCTGGACGAGATCGCCGCTCTCGCCGCGCGCGGGGCCGACATCAAGATCGTCACCGACAACCTGGACGCCGCGCGGGCCATCGCCGCGCATTCCGGCGCGCACCGTGTGTTGATCGAGGTCGATACCGGCGACGGCCGGCTCGGCCTCGATCCCGCCGATCCCGAGCTGATCGAGGTCGCGCGCGCGGTGCGCTCGACCGGGCGTTCCCGCATCCTCGGCGTCATGACCCATGCCGGCCAGTCCTACGACGCCCGCGACACAGGGCTGATGGCGCAAATCGCCGAGGGCGAACGCGCCGGCGCGGTCGCGGCCGCCGAACGGCTGCGCGCCGCCGGATTCGAATGCCCGATGGTCAGCGTCGGCTCGACCCCGACCGCGACCCATGCCCGCGACCTGACGGGCGCGACCGAACTGCGCCCCGGCGTTTATATGTTCGGCGATCTGTTCCAGGCGGGGATCGGTTCGTGCCGCCCCGACGACATCGCGCTCTCGGTGCTGGCGAGCGTAATCGGGCATCGGGTCAAGGACAACGCCGTCATCATCGACGCGGGCGCGCTGGCGCTGTCCAAGGACCGCTCGACGGAAAAGATCTCAGGGGGAGATTTAGGCTTCGGCCAGGTCTGCGACCTCGACGGCCGGCCGATGCCGGGCGTCACGGTGGCCAGCGTCAGCCAGGAACATGGCCGCATCGGCGCGAAGGCGCCGCTCGACTTCGACCGATTCCCCGTCGGCGAGAAAGTCCGCATCCTGCCCAACCACGCCTGCATCACCGCGGCCGGGCACGACCATTACAACGTGCTCGACGGCGGCAGCAAAATCGCCGCCGTCTGGGACCGCTGCCGGGGGTGGTGAGCCTTTAGTGCTTGGGCATCCCGTGCTTGGACGGGTCGTGCTTCATGCCTTGATCCATCCCGGCGCCCATCGCCAGCACCGGCACCTTCACCGTCACCACGCCGGCTTTTTCGAAGGTCAGCGTCAGATCGAAGGCCTCGCCGGTCTTCAAGGGCTGCTTGAGGCCCATCAGCATGACGTGCAGGCCGCCCGGCTTCAGTT
>CAYIQU010000565.1:0-1500 GCA_964365645.1 uncultured Hyphomicrobiales bacterium
CGAAGCCGCCCGGGACGATCGAGTGGGAGTGAGGTTATGCGGATCGTCCTCAGCCGCCATGCTCGTCAACGCCTGTTCGAGCGCGGCGTGCCGGTCGAAGCCGTAACACGGATCGTCGAAGAGGGCAGGACCATTCTTCGCTATGACGACGACAAGCCCTATCCAAGCCGTCTCGTGCTGGGGTATGATGGCGAACGCCCCGTGCACGTCTTGATCGCCGAGAATGCCGAAGCCAACGAAACGATTGTCGTCACCGTCTACGAGCCGAGCCCCGACATATGGATGCCGGGTTGGATGCAAAAGAAACGGTCCTGACATGAAGTGCGTGATCTGCAAGCAAGGCGCCACCAGGCCCGGCACCGCAACCGAGATCCTGGAACGCAATGGCGCGGTTGTCGTGTTTCGGAACGTGCCCGCCGACGTGTGCGACGTCTGCGGCGAGACGTATCTCGATGCCGATACCGCGTCCCGCCTTCAGAAGGAAGCCGAGGAACTTATCGCGACCGGCAGCCGCCTCGACGTGCGCGATTATCGCGCTGCGTAGCCGGGCGGATCGTCAACGAAGTCAAGGGCATCAACCGCGTCGTCTACGACGTGACCCGCAAGCCGCCGGAAACGATCGAGTGGGAATGATTACGGCTTCCCGCTTGACGGATTATGTGAAACATAACATAATCGCTCATGCTTGATGATCGCGCCGAATCGAAGCCGCTGCTTTGGCGCGGCACCTCGAAATCGGACTTCATGGACTTTCCGCCCGCGGTGCAGCGCGAGATGGGCTACGCGCTGTTCCTCGCGCAAATGGGCGAGCGCCATCCGATTATGGCGAAAACGCTCAAGGGTTTCGGCGGCGGCGCGGTCGTCGAGGTCAGGGAAAGCCGGGACGGCAACGCTTATCGGGCGATTTATACGGTGCGATACGCCGGCGCGGTCTTCGTTCTTCACGCCTTCCAGAAGAAATCGAAGAAAGGCATGGCGACCCCGAAGCCGGATATCGAACTGATCCGAAAACGATTGAATGATTTGATCGCGGAAAGGGAGAAACGGAAATGACCAAAATTCCCCCAGCCAAGGACCCGGCCCGCAATGTCTGGCTGCAACTCGGGCTGCCGGATGCCGAGGAGCATTACCTGAAGGCCGAACTGGTCTTCCGGCTCGACAAGACGATCAAGGCTCGCGGCTTGACCCAGGCGGCGGCGGCCCGGCGGCTCCGCGCCACCCAACCCGAGCTTTCCAAGATTCTGCGGGGAAAATTCTCCGAGGTCTCTCTTGAACGGCTCATGCGTTTCCTGGCGGCGCTCGGACACCGCGTCGAGATCAAAATCGGAACGGCGAAAGATGATAAAGCGGGCGAAGTGGTCATCGCGAACGCCCGCCGCCGGGCGGCATGACCGCCGAGTCCTATCCCTTCAACGACGCCTTCATCGCCCGCGTCGGCGCGCGCGTCGTCAACGAGGTCAAGGGCATCAACCGCGTCGTCTACGACGTGACCTCGAAGCC